>NZ_JBDOBO010000011.1:0-65946 GCF_047723935.1 Gluconobacter sp. | reverse complement strand
GGGCAAAAGTGCTCTTCCCAGCGCCCAACCCACCCGACAGGGCAATGCAGTCTCCGGCGGCACAAAGCGTCGCGATTCGGGCGGCAAGATGTTCGGTCGAGGTCTGATCTGGGAGGCTTATCTGCATCCCCTCAATGTGACGTTCTACGCGCCATCCAGCAAGCGCCCTCGTGTTCTGGTTTCTGACAACAGATCATTGCTCTCTAAAAGCATGAAATAAGACACAAAACGAAATGAAGTGAATGTTTTGTGATTTTTTAAAAAATACAAACAACACATATTGACTCTTTATTACACAAAGTCAGAAATGTTTTTTAACTTTTCAGTAACGATTCTGAAAAATTATTCCAGCAAGGGTATTTAACAATGACATCCACGCTGCTCATCAATGAATTCATGTTTAACCCAAGTGTTTCTGGTGATCCGAACGAATTTATAGAAATCAAGGGTGATGCAGATACGGATTATAGTGAATGGTCGCTAATCGTCGTAGACGGCGATGGAACGGCTGCCGGTAAAATTGATAATGTTTTTCAGCTGGGCGTCACTAACAGTAACGGTTACTGGGTCACACCCTACCAGACGAATGCTTTGCAGAACGGCACGCAAACTGTCCTCTTGGTCAAGAATTTTACCGGCAAAGCGGGAGACGATCTGGACACGGCCAACACAGGCACCTTCACCTCTATGCCCTGGTCTGAAATCGGTGACACCATTGCGGTCTCAGATGGCGGGAAGGGCGATCCAACTTACGCAAACGCGCCCGTTCTCACAGGCAAATTAATTGCCGGCGCCTCCCGCATTCCTGACGGAAGGGACACTGACAGCGCATCAGACTGGACTGTGGATGACCCGGCTCTTTCTGGCATTGCGGGTTACGGCACAACGCCTGCCGCTGGAACAGTTCTCGTAACACCCGGTGCTGCAAACGACGGCTCTGATGCCGGAGGTTCCTCTGGGTCTGACGATGGCTCTTCCGGGTCGGACACGGGATCAGGCGGTAGCGGTGATGACTCCGGCACCACTACCCCGACAACACCAACACCTCTGACGATCCAGCAGATTAACGGGAATGGTTATTACAGTACGGTAGCGGGCAGCAGCGTCACCACCACGGGTGTCGTCACAGCCATTGATACGAATGGCAGTATCGGATTCTGGATCCAGCAGTCCAGCAAGGACACCAACAACGTCGGAAGTACCGGCCTGTTTGTCTATGCCGGAAAAAACGCAACGCTCCCGACTGTTGGCACAACAGTCTCCGTAACCGGCACTGTCACGAACTACTCCGGTACATCCTGGAGCAAGTCCCTCACTTTACCGGAACTCAATCTCGTCTCCTACACAGACACGGGTGCAGCCTACACGGCCATTACCCCAGCGGTGGTGGGTCAAGGTGGCCTCACCGTTCCGGCGGCATCCTATCTCGGCGATCTGCAACAGGCGATCGACCTCAACACCAGCACGGCTTCCCTCAATCCAGACACCAATGCTTTGGACTTTTACCGGAGCCTCATCGGTCAGGTCATTACCCTGCATGACGTTGTGGCCACCGGCGCCACAGCCTCTAACGCCACATGGGTCGTGCCGGATAACGGCAATGGACTGCTCACGCCAACCGGCGCTCTTCAGAGCACCGAGAGCAGCATCAACACCCAGCGCGTCGAGATCTACTACGATAGCGGTGTTACGCCTGGCTCTGCCATCAGTGCCGAAGTAGGCGACAAGCTTGGCGATATCACGGGTGTTCTAACGTATTACAACGGCGTTTATGAACTGATCCCGACCACACAGGTCACGGTCATTCACACTGAAACGCCTGCGCCAGTTACGACCTTCCACAAGGACGAGCAGAACCTTCTCGTCAGCGACTACAACATCGAGAATTTCAATGCCCTGGACCCGGCAAATGCGGACCGTCTGAAGCAGGTCGCGCAGATCATCGTCAAAAATCTCGACAGTCCGGATGTTCTGGCTGTTCAGGAAATTCAGGATGACAGTGGCGTCACTAACGATGGAACTGTCAGCGCTGAGCAGAACCTTGCCGCTCTGGTCAAAGCCATCGCTGATGCCGGGGGGCCCACCTATTCCTGGGCTCAGGTCGATCCGGCGAATGGCACGCAGGGTGGCATCTCCGGCGGCAATATCCGCAGCGTCTTCCTCTACAACGCAGACCGCGTCACACTGAAAGAACCCGTGACCACCATCGGCAGTGAGGAACTGAGCGGCACGTTTAAGAACACCCGCCTGCCCCTGGTTGGAACCTTCGAGTTCAATGGCAAGGATGTCACGCTCATTAACGTGCATCTGTCCTCGCAGGCCGGAAGTTCGGAGTTGTATGGTGCGACCCAGCCACCAGTAAACCATGGCGGCACGACAGCGACGGTCAACAACCGTATCGCGCAGGCCCAGTACATCACGAACTACGTCCAGAACCAGCTTTCGAGCGATCCTACCGCCAAGATCGGCATCCTTGGAGACTTCAATGACGTGGCGTGGAGCGACGCCAACCAGATCTATGTCAATGCTGGCCTGACGGACATGGAGACCAAAGAAGATGCAAGCAATCGCTACACCTACATCTATGAAGGCAACGCGCAGTCACTCGACCATACGGTCGGAACGGACGGGTTTGCGAATGCGGGCCAGTTCCAGACCCTGCACGTTAATACGGGACAACTCGACGCAGAGTCAGATCACGATCCGTCCCTGACCCTTCTGGAAATGACGGATTACAGGGCTACGAACGGCACAGCCCTGTCTGACGTTACTCTGACAAGCAGCCAGAGCGCCGCCGTCCATAGCGGCAGTTCGGCCTCGAATGTCAGCGTTGGAGATGGAAGCCGTCTTGCACTTTATGCAGGCAGCACGACCCGGAATATCCATCTTGCCAGCGGTGCAAAAGTGGATCTGCCGGAACTCGCCTGGTCCAGCAGCACCACAGCAACCCTGACCGACCCTTCCACGCTGAAAATTTCCAACGGCACAGACACCTATACGATAGCCCTCGATAGCGACTATGCCGCTGATTTCTTCACCCTTCAGTCTGACAGTACAGGCGGCACACTTCTCCTGGCCGAAGGGACGCCCTGCTATTGCCGCGGCACACTTATCCTGACGAACCGCGGGGAGATTCCGGTCGAACAGCTCGAAATCGGTGATCTTGTTCAGACCCGTTCGAACGGTCTCCGAGCCATCCACTGGATTGGTCGCCGAAACTATGCGGGCGCGTTCGCTAATGGGAACCGTGACATCCTTCCGGTCATCTTTCGTAGCGGTTCTCTAGGCAATAATCTGCCACAACAGGATCTGTCCGTTTCGCCACTCCACGCCATGTATCTGGACGGGGTTCTGATCCCCGCAGTCGCTCTGGTCAACGGGACGAGCATCCTTCAGGCAGAACGCATGGATGAGGTGGCTTATTTCCACATTGAGCTGGAAAGCCACGACGTCATCTTCGCGAACGGTGCAGAGTCCGAAACCTTTGTGGACGATAGCTCTCGCGGCATGTTCCACAATGCTTCCGAGTATGATGCGCTCTATCCTGCGGCAGAGCAGGTTCAGGCTCGCTATTGTGCGCCACGTGTTGAAGAAGGCGCTCAGCTAGCCGCCATTCGGACACGCCTGAACGCTCTTTCCACTAAAACGCGCGTAGCAACAGGTGCTCTGGAAGGCTTTCTGGACGTCGTAACCCACGCCCATGTTGAGGGATGGGCACGCGTTCCGGGCACCGCTGATGCTGTCCGTCTCCAGATTCTTGATAATGGCGTTGTTCTCGGCGAAGTCACCACTGCAATGGCAAGGCCAGATGTTGGTGGAGCCTGTGGCTTCCGATTTGACATTCCAGGCGGTCTGTCTCCGCTGGATCGTCACGTTCTGGAAGTACGCCGCGCCACCGATCACGCTCCCCTGGGCAACACGCCCTGGATGATGGACCAGATGGAGCAGAAAATTCCACAGGCCGTTCTGGCACCGTCGCCAGTGGCCCCTCTGGATGGCTTCATCGACATCGCTACACGCAATCGCATCTCCGGCTGGGCCACAAACCCTGCTAACCCCGAAGATGTCGTGACGCTGCAGATTGTCGATAACGGGGTGGTTCTCGCTTCCATCGTGGCGAACGGCCGTCGCCCCGATGTTGCCAAGAGCGGACGGCCCCTGCTCTGCGGCTTCGATGTGATCCTGCCCGGCGGCCTCTCCCCTCTCACACGCCATGTTCTGGAAGTGCGTCGGGAAGAGGACGGTGCACTTCTGGGCACGCCACAGGTTCTGGAAACCGTAACGGCCTTCGACGCGGATATGGAGCAGACTGTAGCCCGCGCTGTGTCTGCTGCCGCTGACGAGCAGTCTGGCGATCAGGTTCTGTCCTTCCTCCTCGGACAGGTGGAAAAACTCCGACAGTCCCGTGCGCTGGCCGTGAGTGGTCTGGCAGAACAGTCTCTTCATGCCACGCGCCGTCGCCGGGGAATGCCCACGAAGGCCACAACGCAGCGCAAGCGCGCGCTCGTCATTGACAGCCTTCGCCCCGATGCCAATCGGGATGCGGGGTCGCAGGCGATCCTGTCTCACATGATGGCCCTCGAAACTCTGGGTTATGACGTCTGTTTCGTAGCCGCTGACCAAATGGATATGACCGCTCCTCTGGACTCACTGCCGAGTGTAAAGGTGCAGGGACTACCGTTCTTTGCGTCCGTCGAAGACGTTCTGCGCCGCCAGTTGAACAGCTTTGACGTCGTGTATCTGCACCGTGAAGACATCGCGACGCGCTACATGGCACTCGTCCGCCGCAACCAGCAGAAAGCCTATGTCCTCTACAGCGTCGCAGACCTTCACTTCCTGCGTCTGGCACGTCAGGCCGCAGTGCAGGGCCGACCGGAACTGATGGCGAAGGCCAATCAGGTTCGCGTGGCGGAATACCGTGCAGCGCTACAGGCGGATGCTGTCCTGACGCATTCTGAGGCAGAAGCGGCCCAGCTTCGGAAAGATCTGCCGCAAGCCATTGTGCATGTGGTTCCATGGGCAACACCTGCGGCCAGCACCTCGTCCACAAGCCACGACAGAAAAGGCGTAGTGTTCATTGGTAACTACGCACATGCCCCAAACAGCGATGCCGTGCAGTGGCTGGTGCATGACATCATGCCCGCAGTGTGGGCCATGGATCCGACCATTACCTGCACACTGGTTGGGGCTGAGATGCCAGACAGCATTCATGCTCTGGCCGGTGATCGCATCCGGGTTCTTGGTCATGTCCAGAACCTAGACCGCGTGCTCAACCAAGCGCGCCTCAGTGTCGCTCCTCTCCGGTTCGGGGCAGGCATCAAGGGTAAGGTGCTGGAAAGCCTGTCTGCGGGCGTGCCCTGCATCATGACGCCCGTGGCCGCAGAAGGACTGGCGCTTCCGAAAAGTCTGCGTGGCCTCGTCCAATCTGCCACCCAAGACATGGCCCAACAGATTGTGGCGCTGCATTCCGCCAAAACTCTGTCTGGCATCATTGAAGCCGGACAGACATACACCAGCGCCACATTCTCTGAAGACGCTGTGACAACGGCACTGGGTGTGGCGCTTGAGCGGAAAGTAACGTTTCAGGCAGCAGGCTGAAGAAAAAGTCAGGACTGACCCAGGAGAGCCATCCATCGATCCATGATGGGGCCTTCCTGAAATTCCAATGCTTTAAGGCGGGCCATGTCTGACATGGCCCGCCTTTTTTCATTCTGCTCCATCAGAGTCAGAAGAGCTTCAGCAAGTCCGATATAATCCTCGGGTGGCACGAGGATTCCTGTTTCCTCCGGCACAACCACTTCCGCCGGGCCGGTTTCGCAATGGAAAGCCACCACTGGCACTCCCGCTGAGGCAGCCTCAAGCAGAACCATCGGCAGCCCTTCGTAGCGCGATGAACACACGTAGAGCGCGGCCTGCCGGTAGTCGTCATCAAGATGAGAGGTCGCGGGAGCAATCGTCACCCGTAGCAGGCACGCCGCCTGTTGCAGAAGCATGAACCTTTCCGGTCCGTCTCCACGAATAAGTAGAGACCAGCCTGCTACGCGTTTATCAGCCTCTACAGCCGCCCAGGCTTTCAGAAGCAGGTCATAGCCTTTCTGAACGGTCAGCCGACCTGCCGTCAGAACAAGACGAGAAGTCTGCGCATAAGCTGTCTGCCAGACCGGCGGGGCCATATTCGGAATGACTGACAGAGACGCTTTGAGGGATAGTCCTGCCTGCCAGAGCGCTTTGTCACGCGCCGTCAGGACCACCACATCATCAGCCCATCGCGCCGCAATCTGCCGTCCCCAGACCCGTTTGCGCCGATTGAACGTAATGTTGAAATTGAAGTGCTCCCACACGATGCACCGACACCCGGCCAGACGGGCCGCAGCCACGCCATACAGGGCATGTGTGGCCTCCACAACAACAAGTGTGTCGATGCGGTGACGCTTTAGATAGCGCACCAATTTCCCAACAATTCGTGGCCAGGAATTGAAAATTTTTACCGGCTTTTCAAACAGGGATTTTACGGGAATTCTGTCGTCCAGCGGAAAGACGGGCGCGCCGTTTCCCACCAGTTCCAGCAGATGAACCGTCACATCCCGCTGAACAAGCCCGTTCATCACCGCGCAGGCAGAGCGTTCGGTTCCGCCTGTTGCATTAATATGTTGGATGACAAAGGCGCACCGCATGCGGGATGGTCTACCCCATTCAACTCAAAACGCCTAAGAAACAGATATGACGATTTCACCTCAAACCCTCTCCACCGACGTCGCGATTGTTGGCGCCGGTCCGACCGCCCTCTTCGCAGCTTTTGAATGCGGAATGCTCAAACTGAGCTGCGTCCTGATTGACGCGCTCGACAGCATTGGCGGCCAGTGTGCGGCACTATATCCAGAAAAGCCGATTTATGACATTCCGGCGCACCCTTCCATTGAGGGCGGCGCACTCATTGAAGCGCTGGATCAGCAGATTGCACCGTTCGACGTTCCCCGTCTGCTTGGCTCCCGCGTGGAAACCCTGACGGGCCACCGTGGAGACTTCACGCTCACCACAGCACGTGGCGACACCGTGAAAGCCAAGGCTGTCATCATCGCCGCTGGCGCTGGCGCATTCGGTCCGAACCGTCCACCGCTAGACGGACTGGAAGCGTACGAGCGCACGGGTGCAGTTCAGTATTACGTCAAGAAGCGTGCTGATTTCGCAGGCAAGAAAATTGTCGTTGCCGGTGGTGGCGATTCTGCTCTGGATTGGGCGCTGTCGCTTTCAGATGTTGCTGAGCACATTTATCTGCTGCATCGCCGAGACCGCTTCCGCGGTGCCCCGGAGACACTGTCCCGCATCGACGATCAGATCAAAGCAGGCCGCATTGAGAAAGTCGTCCCTTACCAGCTCCACGCCCTGCACGGTACGGACGGCCAGCTTTCTGCTGTGGAAGTCACCACTCTGGCTGGCGAATCCCGCCATCTGGATGCTGACACGCTCCTGCCATTCTATGGTCTTTCCACGGATCTCGGCCCGATCGCTCTTTGGGGCTTGGACACGCATCGCAACACGGTTCCGGTCACCCCGGCGACCTTGGAAAGCAGCACACCGGGCATTTTCGCCATCGGCGACGTGGCAACCTATCCTGGTAAGCTTAAATTAATTCTTCAGGGATTTTCTGAAGGTGCAATGGCAGTTCATGCCATTCACGCCATAGTTCATCCGGATACAGCCCTGCACTTCGAATATTCCACCAGCAAGGGCGTTCCGGGCTGAAAAGCCGGGGGTAGACAACCGTTTCCGCTGGTGCTGATCTGATCGGTACCAAATCGAAAATACGGTTTTCTACCAATCGGAAAGCAGCAGAACTGTCATGAAAATCATCGTCATGGGCGCCGGCGTCATCGGCGTGACAACCGCCTGGTATCTTGCTCAGGAAGGTCATGAAGTTGAGGTTATTGACCGGCAGCCTGGCGTAGGGCTTGAAACGTCCTTCGCCAACGCCGGTCAGGTCTCCCCTGGTTACTCGACACCATGGGCCATGCCGGGTCTGCCGTTCAAAGTCGCCAAATGGATGACCAGCAAACACAGTCCGCTGATCATCCGCCCGCGCTTCGATACGGCCATGTTCCGCTTCATGGGCGAGCTACTCGCGAACTGTTCGGAAAAAGCATACGACATTAACAAGAGCCGTATGCTTCGGATTGCGGAGTATGCCCGCGATAAAATCGACGCCCTGCGCGACGAAACCGGCATCACGTATGATGGTGACCAAAAAGGTCTGATCCAGCTTTTCCGGACGGATGCCCAAGTCGAACACGCAGCCGAGGACATGCGTCTTCTGGCAGAAAGTGGCGTGGATCATCAGCTTCTGAACGTCGATGAAATCATTGCGCATGAGCCAGGTCTGGCCCATGCCCGCCATCGCCTGCGCGGTGGCCTCCGCCTTCCAGGCGATCAGACGGGTGATGCGCATCTCTTCACACGTCGCCTCGCGGCCATGGCCGAGCAGAAGGGTGTGAAGTTCCGCCTTGGCACCACGATTGAAGCCATCGAAGCGGCTGACAAATCTATCGTGAGCATTCGTACCAGCGCTGGCCGCCTGACAGCAGATGCGTATGTGCTGGCTCTTGGCAGCTACTCCCCGCGTCTGATGAAGCCGCTGGAGCTGCGTCTGCCAATTTATCCGGTCAAGGGTTACTCCCTGACCATGCCAATCACAGATGAGAGCCGTGCGCCGGTATCCACGGTGAATGATGAAACCTACAAGGTTGCCATCACCCGCCTCGGGGATCGCATCCGCATTGGCGGCACAGCCGAACTGACTGGCTTCAGCCTGCGCCTCAGCCCGGACCGTCGTGAAACGCTGGAACTGTCGTTCAACGAGATGTACGGCGGCGGCGACCTCTCCGCCGCCCGTTACTGGACCGGTCTGCGTCCCTGCACGCCAGATGGCACACCCATCGTCGGACCAGCTCCGCGCTACGGCAATCTATGGCTTAACACCGGTCACGGCACGCTTGGCTGGACGATGGCAGCGGGCTCCGGCCAGATCGTTGCAGACCAGATCTCCGGCCGACAGACGGCCATCCCGTCACTGGATCTCTCTCTCGATCGCTACCTGTAAAACGATGCTGCTATCGGCTTTATAAAGCTGATAGCAGCGTTCTTTCTCTGGCAGACCGATCTGACGTGATCTGCCAGAACCAGCTTTCAGCCATACTCTTCCGCTCAGGCGGACAGAAAAGCCTGAACGTCCTCTGCGGACACTGTGCCTTCGTGCTCAAGCAGCTCCTGCTTGCCACCAACATGATGGGGCATCACCATCAAAGGTGTTCCGTCATCCATGAAACGAATACGCAACGTCTCCCAATCTGGTGCCACAAACTGCTTGTAAGCCTGCACTAAAGCGCATTGGTCGATACACCAGTTGGTCGGATTATCCGGATTGTAGGCAATTTGAAGATAATTATGCAGGAAACGGGCGATGTCGGGCACTTTCTCCGCATTCCCAAAGTAGGAGATGCCAGCCCCAAAACCCCACGGCTCTCCAAAAAACTGATGGCCGGCCTTATCGTAAGCATAAAGGCGGAAGCCATAATCTGCCGTGGCTTTCATCTCTTCCCAGAGTGTCAAAAAATCTGACGGAAAGTAGCCGTCGCAGTCTGCAGTAATGACCGGACAGCTCCAGCGCTCGGCAATTTCCGGAAAAATCAGATATCGAATGGCCGTATAGGTTGCACCGTCGCGGTAGGTCAGCGGGCCATGCGCGACGGTGAAATCAAGCCCATAATCATGCCCTGACAAGGCACTGACCATTTCTTCCAACCAGTCCAACTGTTCACTAGTCGGGCTATCGATACCCAGACAGAGCCGGATGCGGCCACCCTTCGCTCGGGCCATGCACACTTTCAGCAGAGACAGGACAAGCTTGGGAATAAACTGGAAGTATCCAGTATCACAGCCGAAAACCAGACAAAGCTCTGGCTGAACGTCCTCCTGCCCCGGAAGAACACTGGACTTCCAAGTCCACCCCGAGGTTCCAAGACGGTCTTCCACGACTTTGTTTTCAAGGCCAGCAACCTCAGCTTCAGGCAACCAGGAAAACACACCGCAATTATAGTGGATTGGCATGATCCCGTTTTCGATGGCTTGGGTCTTGGCCTCGCCATAATGCCTGTCTGCGGCAGCTCGATCCCCGGACAGCCACGCATCATGCCCTAAACAAATCTCGCTCCAGTAACGGACGCCATTACCAGTCTGATCATGGCGCAAAAGCGCCCGACCACGGTCTCGGCTTTTACTGAAACAGAACTGCTCAAACATCAGACTATAGGCCTGCACCACATCCTGATTGTTTGTTGCGGCCAGCTTCTGAGAGAGCATCAGGGAATCAAAAAGAGGATCGAAGCCACTACCTGAAACCTGTTGCATCAGTTCTGGCAGAAGAAGAAGCATGTTCTCTCCTGCTGCCATTCTGGCCTGCAGGTAATCAAACTGCTTGAGCATGGTCGAATCAGAAAATTTTTGCGCCAGCGCATCCGAGAGATGCTTAGTCGCAGTGGCATGATCTCCCATGCGCTCCGCCAAGACGGCCTGGAAATAACCTAGATCCGGACGGTCATCATAAAGGCGGGCATATTTTAGAAACTCTTGTCCGAAAGTCAGTCTTTCCTGCTCTACACACATCCGGGCCAAATACAGGAGATGAATGATTTCATGCGGTGCAGCGGACACCCTTAAAATCTGCCTGCGCAGTTCTTCAATCTCAGGGGTAGAAACTGCCCCGACGAGACTTTCGGACATGCCACGCAAAAGCCTGCACAAGAGGGGGGACGGGCACGCTCCTAAAATCCAGACGGTTTCATCGCCTGCAGTCTGCAGAAGAATAGTATCCCCTTCGATTGTCCCCAGAAGTGTCTCCAATGGCCATTTCTGATCCCCAATGAAGAGAGAAAATTCCTGAATATACGGCAGCTGTAGAGGCCCATTCCCAATGGACCACCTCCGCGAGAGCAGCGCATGCAGGACAGGAAGCAGAGAGGCCTTGATTGGTAAGAAGCTCTCCCATTCCAGATGATAACCTGCCCAGTCCAGGTCTATGGCGTTGCGACTGGACAGGAACTCCGTACCCATCGTCAAAACACACAACGGTCGTACGGCCCCCGGCAAAGGACAGAGCGACAAACCTGCCCAACTGGGCATCATGTCATATCCGCCTTCTACCAGAACGGGTGTGACCACTTTCAACAATACGTCTGCAAAAGATGCTGTGCATAAACAGGCTTCCCTGCTGGAAACAAGCGTCCCATGCCAAGACAAAAGATAAGAGGCCATGAAATCCACACCCGGAAAATTGAAACGACTGTATGTCTTGCAAGCAAAGGTTTGAGAGGACCGTACAGTAAAAACAAAAAAAGCGGGACCAGCCTGAGCCAATCCCGCTTTCCTCTACTTACCGCCCGGTAAAACCGGGTAAGCCGCCATTAGTTGGACGGTGCTGCTTCATCCGTCGTGGAGGCAGCAGCGGCAGCCTTCTTGTGCTTCTTGTGATGGTGCTTCTTGTGATGATGCTTCTTCGTGGTGCTCGTCTTGTCGGACGTTGCAGCATCCGTGGATGCAGCTTCCGGAGCGGCGGCAGGCGCCGCCGGTTCTGCTGGCGCGGCAGGAGCCGTCGGAGCAGGCGTTGCTTCGACCGGAGCAGACACTGGATCAGCGAAAGCCGGAGCAGCTGTCAGGGCCAGAGCAGAAACGGCGGCGATTAGGGAACGATTGAAAAGGCGCATCTGAGAACAAAGCTCCAGAAAACTAAAAAACGGACCACATTTCAGAAAAATCGAAGTGGCCATGCTTTGAAATTAGCACCAGTGCGCGTCTTCGTCGTGCATTAACTTTATGAAATTTCAGGGGGATAGAGGTTCCTCTTCGCAAATACGCCTCAATTCCGCCAAAGTCCCGTCGAGGACTTCCTGATTTCTTGCCCCTCGACTCTTAGCCATAAAAAAACGCGCACCGGAAGCCCGGTGCGCGTTTTTCAAAATCTATTCCCTAAGGGGAAAGATCAGCTTTCGCGGCTCTTGGAAGCGCGCTTACGCTCGTTCGGATCCAGATAACGCTTACGGATACGAATGGCGGACGGCGTCACTTCAACCAGCTCATCGTCTTCGATGTAGGCGATGGCCTGCTCAAGGCTCATACGGCGCGGCGGCGTCAGAAGCAGGGCTTCATCCTTGCCGGATGCACGCATGTTGGTCAGCTTCTTTTCACGGACCGCATTGATGTCCAGATCGTTCTCGCGGGAGTGCTCACCCAGGATCATGCCTGTGTAAATCTTCTCGCCAGCGTCCACGAACATCGTGCCACGATCCTGAAGGGCGAACAGCGCGTACTGCGTTGTCTGACCATCTTCAGCGGAGATCAGCGAGCCGTTACGACGGCCTTCGATCGTGCCGACATATGGCAGATAACCATGGAACAGACGGTTCATGAGGCCCGTGCCGCGCGTGTCGGTCAGGAACTCACCGTGATAGCCGATCAGGCCACGGGACGGGATCAGGAACGTCAGACGAACCTTGCCACCACCGGACGGACGCATGTCCTGCATCACACCCTTACGCAGGGACATCTTCTCGACGACAACACCGGAATACGGCTCGTCAACGTCGACCAGAACTTCTTCGAACGGCTCTTCACGATCGCCGGTCTCTTCGTTTTCACGGAAGAGAACGCGCGGACGACCGATCGTCAGCTCGAAGCCTTCACGGCGCATCTGCTCAATCAGAACACCAAGCTGAAGTTCACCACGACCGGCAACTTCAAAAGCTTCGCTTTCCGGGCTTTCCGTAACCTTAATGGCCACGTTGCCTTCGGTTTCCTTGAAGAGACGGTCACGGATCTGACGGGACGTAACCTTCTTGCCTTCACGGCCACCCAGCGGACCATCGTTAATACGGAAGGTCATGGACAGGGTCGGCGGATCAACCGGGCGGGACGGCAGCGGCTCGCTGATGGACGGGTCAGCAATCGTGTCCGGAATCGTTGCTTCGGACAGACCGGCAACGGCCACAATGTCACCAGCTTCGGCTTCATCAACCGGCACGCGATCCAGACCACGGAAAGACAGCAGCTTCGTCAGACGGCCGGTTTCAACAACCGTTCCGTCCGGACGCAGCACGCGAACCGGCATGTTCACCTTCGCACGGCCCTGATCGATACGACCCGTCAGGATACGGCCGAGGAAGTTGTCGCTCTCAAGGATGGTTGCAACCATGCCGAAAGGCGCATCCTTGTCGACGTTTGGCGTCGGGACGTGGCGCAGAACCAGATCGAACAGCGGGGACAGGTCCTTCTTCGGTCCGTCCAGCTCAAGATCAGCCCAGCCCTGACGGCCGGAAGCGTACAGCATCGGGAAGTCGAGCTGGTGCTCATCAGCGCCCAGGGACGCGAACAGATCGAAGATTTCTTCGTGCACTTCGTCCGGACGCGCATCGCTACGGTCGATCTTGTTCACGACCACGATCGGGCGAATGCCACGGGCCAGAGCCTTGCCCAGAACGAACTTCGTCTGCGGCAGAGCACCTTCAGCGGCGTCAACAAGGATGATCGCGCCATCCACCATGCTCAGGATACGCTCGACTTCGCCACCGAAGTCAGCATGGCCCGGCGTATCAATGATGTTGATACGCGAGTCTTTCCAGACAACGGATGTGCACTTGGCGAGAATGGTGATGCCACGCTCGCGTTCGAGGTCATTGCTGTCCATCGCGCGATCAGCAACGTGCTGGTTCTCGCGGAAAGAGCCGGACTGCTTGAGGAGCGCGTCAACCAGCGTGGTTTTGCCATGATCGACGTGCGCGATGATGGCGATGTTACGGATTTCCATGTGGTCTTCCAGACGGTGCATCGAAGATGAGAATTTGCGCCGTCTTCTGCACCGAATCCCGCGAATATGCAAACTCTGTCGCAGTCTTTTCGTAAAGGGGCCGGGTTGAGTGAGGCGCAAAGCTGGTCCACATCTTCGGAAAACACAGTCTTTCCGCGAGAAGAATCCACCATGTCCGACCATCATCCAACGGGGCCTTCCGCCCCGGGAACTGACGCCCTGAGCCAGCTTGGCCGTAACACGGCCGCCGCAAACAGCCCGGAAGAAGCTGTTCTGGAGCGTGTGCCCTCCCCTCATCAGGGTCGCAAATACGTTGTGCGCTTCACAGCACCGGAGTTCACGTCTCTTTGCCCCGTAACTGGCCAGCCGGACTTCGCGCACATCGTCATCGATTACATCCCGAGCAAATGGATCGTGGAGAGCAAGTCTCTCAAGCTGTACCTGACCAGCTTTCGCAACCATGGCGCTTTCCACGAGGATTGTTCCGTTGCGATTGCCGAACGCCTTGTCGAACTACTCGATCCGGAATGGCTGCGCATCGGAGCCTACTGGTACCCACGCGGCGGCATCCCAATCGATGTCTTCTGGCAGACAGGTGAGCCACCAGCAGGCGTCTGGATTCCCTCACAGGACGTTCCCGGCTATCGGGGCCGCGGCTGAGACATGACTGAAGCGGCTGCCATTGCCCGTGCCCGCGGTCCTGTCACCCAGGCACGGCTGGCGGTTGATTTCAGACGGATTGGCCTTGAACCCGGCATGACGGTTCTGGTTCATACGGCCATGAGCCGTATTGGCTGGATCTGTGGCGGAGCAAGAAGTGTTATTGAGGCTCTTCTTCAAGTTGTGGGGCCGGAAGGCACGATTGTCATGCCTGCGCAGTCTTCGGACCTGAGCGATCCCGCCGGATGGTGTGATCCACCCGTTCCACAGACCTGGTGGGACACGATCCGAGCCAGCATGCCTGCGTTCGATCCTCGCACAACCTCCACGCGGGGCGTTGGCACAGTTGCCGAGACCTTCCGCACATGGCCTGGGACGCTCCGAAGCCTGCATCCGCAGGTGTCCTTTACAGCCCGGGGGCCACGGGCTGCAGATATTCTCTCCAGCCAGCCCCTCGAAGACCCGTTTGGCGTTGTTTCACCTCTCGCGGTTCTGAACCAGTGCGGCGCTCACGTGCTGATGATCGGCACAGGCTGGGAAACCTGTACGGCACTTCATCTGGCGGAACGGCTCTCAGATCCGCACGGCCCCACGTTTGAAGATGGAACTGCTCTGCTGGTGAATGAAGAACGTCGTTGGGTCCGGTTCCGCATGCCGCAAACGAATGTGGAGCGCTTTCCGGCCATCGGGGCAAAGCTGGATGGACAGGCCATGCTGCAACATGGCCATGTCGGGGCGGCCCCCTCGCGGCTGTTTCCAGTTGCGCAGGCCGTTGATACGGCCGTGGAAATGTGGAGCTTACCGTCCCTTATGACGTAACCGGGATACGTATTTCAGTCCCCCTGTGCGGGCTCTTCCTGAGGGCCAGCACAATGAGAACCACTCCATAAACAAGCGCCACACCATCCACACTCACAGCCAAAGACGTGGCCGTTCCCGACGTCAGAGATCGTGTCATGTCTGTCAGGGGGATCAGAAGGGTCAGCACGCCAGCCACACTCAGAAGGGGGCGAAGACTTTTCGTTCCGCCCCAACACGCAGCGACAGTAAGGCAGATGAAAAAGACTGTGTAAAACAGGGCCTCGGCTGCCTGATAGTGGCCGCCTTCTGGTAAGAAAGGCGCGGCAGCAAGAACTGCGGATACACCGCTGATGCAGCCAATAATGCAGCCTGTTGTCAAAGCCGAAAGGCAGCGCGTTCCAAAGCTGTCTTCCGTCAGACCAGCGGAGCGGTCACGGCGCCTGCGCGATGAGATCCAGAGCTGATTGCCTGAGTAAAACAGGAATGCTCCACCAAACCCCAAAACAGCATAGCCCCACCGGATCAGCCACCCTCCGTAAGTCCCGAAATGCAGAGCGTAGATCAACGTGAGGGCCTGGAATGCTGGCTTCTGATGGTTGGGCAGAAAATCAGTTGAGATCAGGCGCCCTGTGTAAGGATTGACCTCGCCATACCCCCCATCCGGTCGCCGGCTGATCTGCGCCGCATCCTGTACCGTCACGTGCAAAGACAGCTTCCCGCCCCGGCTGGAATAGGCCAGCGTGTCCAGCTCAAGCCCCGGAACCTGCTTTCGGAAGGCATCGACAATCGCCAGCGGCTCAAGAAGTGCCTGAGGCCGGTCACCCTGGTGCGAGTGATTTTTCTGAGGCGGATGTGCGGACACTGCTGGCAGAAACAGGGTTTTTTCCACCGCCATGATGGGCTGATGAAATGCAAACCCAGCAGCCGTTGCAGCCATCACGATGTGAAACGGCAGGGAGCAAACACCCAGCAACGTATGGAAATCGAGCCACATGCGGCGCAGATTTTCGGTCAGTCTTACGGCAAAGAGATTACGAACCAGAGAGGGCAGCAGAACAATCGTGCCCGACACAAGCGCCACAGCATACAAGAGCGCCACAATCCCCATGATGAGGCGCCCATATTCCCGGTTCAGGGGAAGGCCTATTCTTTGATGCAGGATGTTGAGGAAATACCCGACCTGCGAGGGTGTTCTCGTCTGGGTAACGAGTGTGCCATCTGCGGCCAGACCTGCATAAACTGTCCGTGCAGGCCTATGGTCCCTGTCTGATGAGACAACCCACATGAGGCTCGATGGACTGGTCTCATCCGGATGCAAAACCACAGTATGGTTGGCAACCATGGACGGATTTGCCGTCTCGGCCTTCTGCACCAGTTCGGACAGGCGATCTGCCGGAACCGGCGCTGGCAACGTAGCTGTGCGAGAGGCCCAGTTCCCCAGCGGCAATTCAAACATCGTCATTCCACCGGCGTAGAAGGCGATGAACAGGAACAGTCCCGCCATAATGCCGACCCAGCTATGAACGTTCCGGTAAAGCCGGACGAGATCCCCGCGAATCTTCATGCCATGACACCATGCAGAAGGAAAAACAGGACCCACACCCCGGCATTTGCAACAGCCAGTGCCAGCCATGCCTGACGGGGCGAGCGGAACAGAAAAGAAAATGCCACCACGAGCCCCCAGACAGGCCCGGGAAACCAGCGCAGGATTTGAGACGTAGCTGTCTTGAGTTGGGCATCGGCGTGAAACAGTAACCCAAGGACGCCCATCAAACCGATCGCCAGCGTCGCGCCAAGGATCAGGCCAGCCAGCACCTTTCCGATCCACCCGGTTCCATCCAGGGGCTTGGCCTGTGTCGAACTACTCACGATGATCGTTCCTGAGGTCTGAAAAGCGCCAGGGCCAGAGGCAGCAGACTACACGCCAGCATCAGCACGGTTCCAACGGCCAGCAGTGCTGTGAGGAGATGCATCCTCAGGGCCATTACCTCTACCGCAGCCAACAGACTGAGCAGACCCGACACTACGCCTGCACGCAATGAGAGAGAGCGACGTATCAAACACTGAGACGGCGCCGACAAGTAAAACAGTTCTGCTGCGAGAACGGTCAGGACTACAGAAAGGAGTTCGAACACCACGGGCCATTTACCAACGATAGGACAAAGTAACGAATACTGCTCGTCCAGGCGCCCAGGCACAGGCAACCGAACGCGTACACATTGCTACGTAATGTCGGTTTGCGATGTTGGTCCCATTGAACTGCATTCCAAAACGCCGGTAATCCAGATGAGCCTGCAAATCCCAGACAAGCTGGCTTGGAACCGTGAATGTTTCCGGCAATGCTCCTGCCGTATTGCCTGTATAGCGTACACCTGCACCTAGTCCCGTAACCCAGTTTTTCGTCAGCCGAAAATCCCGCTTCAGGAACAGGGATGCCATATGAGACGGGACCGCAACCGGGCGCTGGTTTTTCTGGGCCGCAACGGTTGTCTTTGTAATCCGGGGATCCTGATAGGTGAAAGAGGCCAACATATCGATCCTGTATGGAAGACGTCCGACGCCTTCCGCCTCAAACCCACGCGTTCTCTGTTCGCCCGTCTGGATGTCATAGGTCGAATCAGCCGGGTCAGTTGTCAGAACATTGGTTTCGACCAGATTGAAGAAATCAGCCGTCAGCATGAAATCTTCGCCCCAAGGCGTTCCGTGCGGCGGCTTGTATTTCAGGCCAGCCTCGATCTGCTTTCCGCGCGTTGGCAGGAAAGGCGTATTCTCACGCGTCGTTCCGACCTGAGGCTGAAAAGATGTCGCATAAGAAACATAAGGCGCCAGGCCGATAGAGGACTTGTAGAGCAGCCCGACACGCCCAGTGAAAGCATTGTTCTGTTGAGGGGTCTGTGTCCCCGTACGATTATCGACAGTGAGACTTTCCGTAAAATCCTCTCGTCCTGAAAGGGTCAGATAGAAATGATGCCACTCCGCCTGTTCCTGCGCGTAAATCCCAGTCTGCGTCTCGGTCTCGTTCGTATTGGTCGTAGTGCCATAGGTTGGCCAACTGATCGTGCGATAGACGGGGTGGTACAGATCCAGGGACGGAGCCGTTCTCTGTCCGCGGCGGCTGGCCAGAAAATCACTTCGGAAATCCACACCAGCCAGTAGCTCATGATGCACCGGCCCCATCTTGAGCTTCAGGTTGGAGCGCGTATCCAGCGTCACGTTGTTGTAATTGGCGGACTGTAGCAACGCCCGTCGCGTCAGTGTGCGTTGATCAGAAGACAGGGCAACAGCCGTCACGAACCGATAGTCCAGATCCAGATGCGCGTATCGCATATTCTGGCTGATGGTCCAGTTCGGGGTCAGGCGCCGCGTGAAGCTGTAACCAAGGGCGACCTGACGCTTCGAATACACATCATAATCAGCATCGCTACTCAGGAAATTACGCGCAATGTACCCGTAAGGACTGGCAAAAAGCGTTCCAACAGACGGGAGAAACTGCGCTGTTGACCCTGCATCAAGCTGTTCATAGCTCGCAAGAATCGTGAAATCTGTCTTGCTATCCGGGCGCCATCGCAGGGACGGCGCCACATAGACTTCGTTATTCTTGATATTCTTCGCGTAGGTGTCGGACTTACGCAAAAGACCATTGAAACGCCATAGAAGCGTCTTGCCGGAATCAATGGCTCCCCCGACATCCGCAGCGCCCTGAACGCGGCTGTAAGATCCAGTCTGAAACGCAACCTCGTTCTGTTGATTTTCACGGGGTCGTTTGCTGACCGCATTGATGATGCCGCCAAGCTGCCCGGAGCCATACAACGCCGATGAAGCCCCACGCAGCACGTCCATTTCTTCAAGTCCCCACGGCTCTATGCTGAAGGACTGCGAGGACGCGGCATCGGGCGTACGTGTTCCATCAAGATAGATATCCGGGGAAAAACCCCGGATTGTCCCGAAATATCCGCGTGGGTCATCCTTGGAACCATAGTCAGAAACGCCCGCAGCGTAGCGAACCGCCTCGGACACACTGCGTGAGTTCAGCATCGCCATGCGCGCCTGGGTAATAACCGTCAGGTTCTGAGGAACATCTTCAAGCGGCGTGGACGTTTTGGTTGCAGCATTTCCGCCAGCCGAA
Organism: Gluconobacter sp.; assembly: GCF_047723935.1. NCBI lineage: Bacteria > Pseudomonadati > Pseudomonadota > Alphaproteobacteria > Acetobacterales > Acetobacteraceae > Gluconobacter > Gluconobacter sp. The sequence goes on along the minus strand of NZ_JBDOBO010000011.1, from coordinate 46,510 downwards.
AGCAACCCGACATGGCTGCCCTTCACTTTCAGGCGCTCTTCCCGGGCGTGATCAGCCGATTGTCCCTGCCGAACAGGCTCAGGCTGATGATGCCTTGAACCTTCCTTCTCCGGCTCCTGCGCGAACACCAGACCCGAAGGCAGCCCCAGCAACACTGTTGCACAGGGAATAAGACACGACCGTACCCGCATCGCCAAATCTCCGAAAAGCGAGCGGGGAGATAACACTAATGATAATTATTCTCAACAACTGAAAGCTGGAAACTCCGAAAAGCCTTCGAAATCTCCATCACTTTTTCAAATCATTACCTACGGTCGCACGCCTGTAACCAAACAAGCGTGCTCCTACGCCTCAATTCCCAACTGTCCCTGGAAGTAAAGCAACGGGGCTTCATCACGAACGGTGATGGACGTCGGCTTTGCCATGAACAGCGCGTGCGTACCGCCCTGAAACGTCTCCACCAATTCGCAGTGCATCTGCACCAGTGCGCCATCAATAAACGCCGTACCGTCTTCCGCTCGCACCACGACGTCTGATCCGAACTTATCTGCCGTGCGGCTGGCAAACAGCATGGCCACATCCTTGTGGCTGTTGTTCAGGATGCTCAGACCAAAACGCCCGGCTTCAGCAATGGCCTTGTAGGTCGAGCTGCCACGATGCAGGCAGATCAGAAGCAGGAGCGGATCAAGGGAAACAGATGTCAGGGCGCTGATGGTCGCCCCCTGTTCGCCTTCGCTTCCTTTGGCGGTCACAACAGCGACACCCGTTGCGAAATGGGACATCGCCCGGCGAAAGTCCTGCTCATTCAGTGTCGTCATGACAACTCTCCTGCCATCGTCGGAATTTTTGGTTCCGGCACCATTACAGGAGAACCACGACTGTCACCAGAAGCGGCCCTTTCGCAAGACGATCTCTTTTTCAGAAGCGGGCCGTCATGGGGTGGGCGCCCATGCGGCCATCTTCACGATCAAGTTTTGCGATCGCCGCCATGTCGTTCTCTGTCAGGGTAAAATCGAAGACATCCAGATTCTCCGCCAATCTCTTCAGGTTCGCCGATTTCGGTATCACGATAAGACCGCTCTGCAGATGCCAACGAATGATGACCTGAGCGGGCGTCCGCCCTACACTTCGAGCAATTTCCCCGATCGTGGCATTATCCAGCACCTGCCCTTTCCCAAGCGGACGCCATGATTCCGTGCGGATATTGTGTTGTTCGTTAAAGGCCCGCAGCGCCTTCTGCTGAAAAAATGGATGAAGTTCGATCTGGTTAACAGCCGGCACAACGCCGGTTGCATCCATGATGCGCGACAAATGTTCTGGCTCGAAATTGGACACGCCAATGGACTTGACCCGCCCCTCCTTTTGCAGCGTCACGAGGGCCTTCCATGTTTCTACGTACTGACCCTGTTCCGGCATTGGCCAGTGAATAAGATACATGTCCAAAACCGGACGACGCAGCAGACGGCAACTTTCCTCATAAGCGCGCAGCGTACTATCGTAGCCCTGCTCGTCATTCCAGACTTTCGTTGTCACGAATACATCGGGGTAGTCCGCCAGACCTTCACCGACGCCATCTTCGTTCCGATAGAGGCGTGCCGTATCGACGGAGTGATATCCGAGCTTCACAGCCTCCCGCACAACCGTTGCTGTCTCTTCAGGAGGCGTCTTCCACACACCCAGCCCAAGCTGCGGAATAACGCGGCCATCGTTCAGCATAATTCTTGTCTGGTTATCCAGATATGGCACCTCATCGTTCATCAGAAATTCCTTTTCAAATCTTGTTCTTACAGACCAAACGCCTGATCGGCCGCCTGAGTTCAGGCTGGCACCACGAGCTGTGAAAGCTTGCGCGCCAGAGCTTCTGTGCTGAAAGGTTTCACCAGCAGAGCACATCCAGGTTCAAGCAGGCCTTCGTCCAGAATATTCTGCTCCGCATAGCCGGTAATGAACAGAATTTTCAGATCGGGAAATCTGTCTCGCATCCGCGCAGCAAGCTGCCGCCCGTTCATTCCCCCTGGCATACCGATATCCGTGATCATCACGCTGGGCTGAACGCCATTCGAAAAACGATCTGACAGTTCCAGAGCTGAAATACCGTCTTCTGCTGTCAAAACCCGCGCGCCCAGATCTCCAACGACATCACTGACAATAAGTCGGACCGCTTCCTCGTCATCCACAACCAGAACCAGCTTCCCAGACAGTCGAACAGACGCCGTTTTTGTCAGCAAATCACCTTTCGAAACATCTGCTACCAACAGGTCGGCTGGGCCGTCATAACGGGGCAGCCACAGACTGACTGATGTTCCTTCTCCGGGCCGGGACCTGATCTGCGCCTGCCCACCAGACTGACGGGCGAAACCATAGATCATGCTCAACCCCAGACCTGTCCCCCTCCCCAGAGGCTTAGTCGTGAAAAACGGATCAAACGCGCGCTGAAGCGTCTCTTCCGCCATGCCGCAGCCGTTATCCTCAACCTTCAGAAGCACGTAGTCGCCAACAGACACACCCGCTTCATGACTGGCCACAGGGCCCAGAGAGGTATTGGCGCTCACAATCCGAATGGTTCCGCCGCTCTCCTGCATGGCATCCCGTGCGTTGATACAGAGATTGAGCACTGCGTTCTCAAGCTGGTTGGCATCCACCCGTGTCGTCCAGATACCCTGTTGCAGATCAAACTGGATCGACACCAACGGGCCGACACTCCCGCGCAAGAGCGTCTCCAGACCACACACCAGACCATTCACATCCGTAGGAACCGGATCTAGCGGCTGACGACGCGAGAACGCCAGCAAACGGTGTGTCAGGGATGCTGCACGCCGCACCGCGTCCTGTGACGCCGTGATATAACGGTCAAGACCAACAGTCCGTCCCTGCACCAGCCGGGTTTCAAGGAGTTCGAGACTTCCACCTATTCCGGCGAGAAGGTTGTTGAAGTCATGAGCAAGGCCACCTGTGAGCTGGCCCACGGCTTCCATCTTCTGGGACTGACGCAACTGCTCTTCCAGATCATTGCGTTCAGTAATGTCGCGGCCAACACCGTAAATGGTGTCACCTTCATTATTGAAATTCCAGTTATACAGCCGCCATGTGCCGTTCCGGTGCTTCATCCGCACATCCAGTGCGACATCGGACCCAGGCGTACTGAGTCGAACCCGGTCAAACGCTTCACAGACCGCAGCCTGATCATCCGGATGACACAGGGCTTCAATCCTCAGCCCGATCAGACCTTCCTGTGTGTAGCCCAGCGCTCGCAACCAGGAGGGACTAACAGCCATGTAGTGACCACTTCGGCTGATGATAACGAACAGGTCCTTGGCGATGGTCCAGAGGCGGTCACGTTCCCGCGTTCGCTGGCGGATCCGCTCCTCCAGCATCACGTTCATCTCACGCAGTTCCTGCTGGGTCTTGGCCTGGCGCATGGCGGCATGGGTGCGGTCCGCCACAGCGCGTGTGAAAACGATTTCTTCTTCCGTCCAGACATGCGGAACCGTGGAGTACACACACATCACGCCAACCAGCCTGCCAAACTTGAACAGGGGGACATGAAGAAGAGCGCAAATATTGAGATTTTCGAAGCGTTCGACATGCTTGAGGGTCAAGGCATCCAGACGCACATCCGAAATCGCGACAGTCCGCCCACGCGCCAGAAGCGGTCCGTAATCGCCATAATCGCGGAAGGCATGAAATCCACGAATGGATGTCTGATGCTGAACCTTGCTTCCTGATCCGAGCGTGACCGTGCGCATGGCGCCGATCAGAATACCTGTTCCCGCTTCGTCGACTGTCCCGTAAGCAGCACAGTTTGCGGAGAGCTCGCGACACAGGATCTGGGCGGCAACGCCTTCCATTTCATCAGCATTTTCTAGGGCGCGCAGCCGATCCCCAAGCTCCACCAAGGCTGCCTGACGCAGAGACTGTCTCTTGCTGTGATCAATATCGAGCACGATACCAGGAAAACGCAGCGGGCGTCTGTCTTCGGTCAGATCGCAGCGACCATTCCCTTCAAACCACCGCGTCCCCATCGGTGTGCGGACACGGAATTCGAAATCACATTGTCCGCCCGTATGCAGGGCATTCGTAATAGCGGCTGCAACACGCCCCTGATCTTCAGGCTCAATGGCGGCATAGAACGCGGTAGCTGGAACACCCTGCTCCAGTGCCTTTGCGTCGAGGCCAAGCGTTTCAGCCAGGCGGGCATCCCCGATCACGAGAGAGGAATTGTCATCCCACATCCATGTTCCGGCGATAGCACCTGCGTCCAGTGCAAGCTGAAGCCGAAGACTGGATTGATTGACTTCCGTCAGATCACGTCCGGTCGCCAGAAGACGCTGAACGTCTCCGTCTTCTCCGAAGATCGGCGTAACGGCGACATCCCAGAAGCGACGGTTTCCCCGCATGGTACTGGCATAGCCCTGAAAACGCCCGGCCTCTCCACTCAAGGCCGTCTTAACTGCTTGCATGGCCATGATACGAGCCTGACCTCGCCACAGATCAACCCAGGGAACACCGTGCAGGATAATCGGGCTATCGAGCTCCATGGCCTCGATACCACCCGCGTTGATGAACCGGATGCACCCGTCCAGATCGAGGATATGAATGCAGTCCGGAGAGCTGGACAGAAGAAGATGGGTAAAGGCTTCACTGGACCTGAGCGCTTCAGCCACCATGGAAGCATTTGAAACATCCATGATCACACCGACGGAATACAGATCCTCGCGGTCGGGCTGATCATCATCCCGCCAACCTCGAATGAGCAGATGCCGCACCATTGTCGGCCCCTGCGCATGCGAAACCATAAGGCGGACACGGTATTCGAAGCTGCCCTCTTCCCTGAGTTCGTCTTCTGCAACGCTCTCATAAGCAGCACGATCGTCCGGATGGAGGCAAGCATATGCATCCTCCATCGGAAGCCCTTGCATCAAACGTTCTGGAGGAAGCCCCCAAATCTGCGCAAAACGTTCATCCCCAAACAGAATACGGCGCGTCAGGTTGCAACGGAAAAAACCCATTTCTGCGGCTTCAGCCATACGCTTGATACGGCGGTCCAGCCGATGAAGCTGACTGGCCAATCCAGAACCATCTGCCATCGAAAATGATTGGGCAATATGGCGCGCGCACAGTGCCTGAACATTCTCCAGCCCCGGCGTTTTACATCTGACACACAACCAGACCTCGGGAGCGTTTTCATAAACCGGGAGGCTGCAAACACCCTTAGGATTTCCGCTTTCAAGCTCGGCGAGAAAACTGCTGTCTCCGCCAGAAGCTATCACCCATTCCCCACGACGATCCCGCAGGACCAGCGCAGCAGCCCCACCACCCAGACTGGCTGCCAGGGCCAGCAGATGCTCCGAGAAGTCTTCAAGAGCTGTTCTGATCTGATGCACGATCGAAGGAAGAGCATTGCCACTGGCTTGCGCTACTTCTGAACCGGCCGTCATGCTGTCTCTCCCGGTCACGCCGCTTTTCCGGGATGGACGAGGGCCGACCTCACACTAACAGATCTGCACAGGAACGCAGCCTCCTGCCTGTGTCCTTTTCCATAAAACCTTTGCGACCATCAAGACCGTGCTGCGTTTCCTTCGCCATGTGCCATCTGCTGAAGAAGGAAACCCGCCATGCTTGGAATTGATCTGAGTGGTCGTACAGCCCTTGTTACAGGGTCCACTGGCGGGATCGGGCTCGCCATAGCGCGGCGCCTGGCAGAAGCTGGCGCAACCGTCATCATCAACGGCCGCAAACAGGAAAGCGTCGACAAAGCGCTAGACGTTCTCCGGGAACGTATTCCTGGTGGTACCTTTCGCAGTGTGGTTGCGGATGTTGGAACGGCCGAAGGATGCGACACGCTTATAAATACTGAAAGCGCCGTTGATATCCTGATCAACAATGCCGGAATTTTTGGCCCCAATGACTTCTTCAAAACCACGGATGAAAGCTGGCAGAAGCTGTTCGAGGTAAACCTCTTTTCCGGTGTCAGGCTGGCGCGTGCCTATATGCCCGGCATGAAAGAGCGTAACTGGGGCCGTGTCCTTTTCATTGCATCGGAATCGGCAATCAATATTCCTGTGGAAATGATCGACTACGGTGTCAGCAAAACGGCCATGCTGGGCCTTGCCCGCGGTCTGGCCAAGGATATGGCGGGGACGAATGTCACGGTAAATTCCATCCTGCCAGGACCGACCCTTTCCGAGGGTGTAGAAGACATGCTCAAGGCCCAGCACCCTGACAGCACTCAGCCTGTGGAAGAGCTTGCGGCGGATTTCGTCCGGAAGCACCGCCCAAGCAATATCCTTCAGCGCATGGCAACAGTTGATGAAGTCGCGAATATCGTTGTTTACGCAGCATCGCCCCTCGCCTCTGCCACGACGGGTGCAGCTTTGCGGGTTGATGGTGGAACCGTCGATACGATCTAAAGACCCGAATTGAGAATAATAAAAAAGCCCCGGCGCCTTTCGACGCCGGGGCTTTTTTATGGGCCGTTACAGGCTCAGCCGCGACGTGCAGCGGCCAGCTTCTGATCTGTGCGATACTGGCTCAACGCATACACGGACCAGATTGCAGCCGGGATCCAGCCAATGACAGTCACCTGAAGGAACAGGCAGATAATACCTGCAAACGGGCGACCAATGGTGAAGAACTGAAGCCACGGCAGAAGCAGGGCAAGAATGAGACGCATAAGATAGTCCTTTCCTTAAAACAGGATCCGTCATTCTTCGTCAGGTCTGACATGGATGCAATGTTTCATCCGCCATGTCCGCCGTCAGGCACACTCGCCAGCTTCACGACAAATCAGTTCCAGCAGCAGCAGAGATCGACCGGTGACGGTGTATTCATGCTTCTGGTCAAAGACTTCTTTCTCAATCTCGCCACCAGCGTCTGGCTGGTTTGTGTCCAGCAGAAGCTTCCACCGGCCTTCTCCTGTCTCTGGCAGTATGAATGGAACGGCGTCTTTCCATCCATTAAATACAAGCAGAACAGTCGCATCTGACCCGCGTCGCATGATGCCACTCCGCTGGCTGCGGCCGTCAATCATCAGACCAAAACACTGATCATGCCCCCAGTCTTCCGGCATCATCTGGTTGCCGCCAGCAGTCAGCCAGGTAAGTTCCTGAACATCCAGCTCTTTATTGTAAGCCTCCGTCAGAAAGCGCCCACGCCGGAGAATGGGATACCGGCGCCTCAATCCTGTTAAGCGGCGAACGAAACTCTGAAGTTGGGCGCCTTCTTTGCCGATCTCCCAGTTCAGCCATGAAATCTCACTGTCCTGGCAGTAGGCATTATTGTTCCCCTGCTGCGTCCGGCCAAATTCGTCACCGGCCAGAAGCATCGGCGTTCCCTGTGACAGCAGCAGTGTGGACAGCATGTTCCTGCATTGGCGCCAGCGAGTAGCATTAATATCCGGGTCTTCTGTCGGTCCTTCCACACCATAATTGAAGGATCGGTTATCGGGAGAACCATCCTTGCCGTCCTCCCCGTTCGCATCGTTATGACGCTCGTTGTAGGAAACGCAGTCCATGAGCGTGAAGCCATCATGAGCCGTGACAAAATTCACACTGGCCCATGTCTGCCGCCCACTGTGGTTGAAACGGTCCGGGCTGGCCAGAAGCCTGGGCGCAAGGGCGCCTGACTTGGCCTCGCCACGCCAGAAATCACGAACAGTATCCCGGAACGTGTCATTCCACTCCGCCCAGCCCGGCGGAAAATTCCCAACCTGATACCCGCCGGGGCCAACGTCCCAAGGCTCGGCAATCAGTTTCACATGCGACAGCACCGGATCCTGACGGCAGACACGCAGAAACGTTGCATCATTGTGGAAACCGTCTTCTTCACGGGCAAGTATTGTTCCGAGATCAAACCGAAATCCATCAACACCCATTTCCTTGACCCAATATCTCAAGCTGTCCGCAACAAAGCGGATGCAGTTCAGATGTGTCAGGCTGAATGTGTTTCCGGTTCCTGTTTCGTTTATGTAATGTCTTTTGCTGTCCGGCATGAGCCGGTAATAGGAAACATTATCCAAGCCCCGGAATGAAAGGGTAGGGCCAAGCTCGTTACCCTCGGCTGTATGGTTATAAACAACATCCAGAATAACTTCGAGGCCCGCCTCGTGGCAGGCACGCACCAAAGCCCGGAATTCCTGAGCCGCATTATCAGGCTCTGCTGCGTAATGGCTTTCGGGGGCAAAAAAACCGATCGTATTATAGCCCCAGTAATTTCTCAGGCCCTTATCCGCCAGAAATTTGCTACTGACAAAGCTCTGAACAGGCAGGAATTCCACCGCCGTCACACCCATATCCCGAATACTTTTCAGAAGTTTCGGGTCTGACAGTCCGGCATAGGTTCCGCGCAGTTTCTCGGGCACTGCACCATTCAGCCGCGTGTATCCTTTCACATGCATTTCGTAGATGACCGTATCCGTCCAGGGTGTGTCAGGATGGTCAAAATGCTGAGGTGTCGGATCTATGATGATCGCTTTTGGTACGAATGATGCACTGTCTGCCGTACTGTAACTCAGGTCCTTGTCAGGATGGTCCAGCTCATATCCAAACAGGGAAGGATCCCATGTCAGATCGCCATGAAATGCCCTGGCGTACGGATCCATCAGCAATTTGTTGGGATTGAACCGATGTCCTTCATCCGGCTCATAAGGCCCATGAACACGGTAACCATATAACTGCCCCGGCTTCAGATCCGGGATCCATCCATGAAAAACATGATCGGTATATTCGGGCAGACGGATCCGGTCTGTTTCACGTGTTCCGTTTTCATCAAAAAGGCAGACTTCAACAGCTTTGGCGTGGGCAGAAAAAACGGCGAAATTGACCCCGGAATCGTCATACGTAGCTCCGAGATTATTGGGGTTTCCTTCCTGTAATCCCTTCTGACGCGAACTGCTCATCTTGATTGTTCCAGCAAAAACGCAAGCCAGCTTTCCTGCCCCGTGGCAGAGCCGTGCAGCTTTCAAGGCGGTAACGCTGGAGCGGGGTCTGACATGGCTGTAAATTATTTGTGAAGGCGTTTCCAACACCATCCATCAGACGTTGTGCCCTCGACAAAGCCAAAAAATATCCAACTCCGCATGATAGCGAGAAGGGGGTGTGTGATGACAACGAATACGCCCGTATCAGCCCTGAGAGAACTGCAACTCCTGTCTGTGGCTGCGGAGATCTATCCGCTGATCAAGACCGGAGGGCTGGGAGATGTTGTTGGCTCACTGCCGGCCGCACTTGAACCTCATAGAATCTGCACGCGCACCCTCGTTCCCGGCTACCCAGCCGTTCTGCACGCACTCTGCAATCGCAAAGAAACGATCCGGATTGATAATGTTCTTGGATATACCGTCACGATCTGGGAAGGCCGGACCGATGGAAACACGCTCTATGTCGTAGACGTCCCAGAACTCTATAACCGTCCCGGCAATCCATATCTTACTCCAGACGGGCAGCCCTGGAGCGACAACGGCATCCGTTACGCAGTCCTCTGCCGAGCGGCTGCCTTGATTGCCTCCGGAACACTCCCGGGCTGGAAGCCCGACGCAGTTCTGAGCCATGACTGGCACGCCGGGCTGGTTGCCGCCTATCTGCGCTATATGGAGGGCCCGACACCGCCGGTGGCCCATGTCGTGCATAATCTCGCGTTTCAAGGGCTCTTTCCCCGCGAAATGCTGCATACATTCGGTTTGCCGGACTGGTCTTTTACCTTCGACCAACTCGAATATTACGGCCAGATCAGCTTCATGAAGGCTGCGCTTCAGCTTTCAGATCGGCTGATCAGTGTGTCACCAACTTATGCAGAAGAAATTCAGACCCCTGAGGAAGGAATGGGGCTGGATACCGTCCTGCGGGCACGTTCCAACGCCTTGACCGGTATCCTGAATGGCGTGGACCTTCGGGAATGGAACCCCATGACCGATCCCTCCGTTTTTTTTCCTTATGCGGTTGGAGACATCATCGCGCGCCGTGCGAACAAGCGTGTGTTTCAGGCTGAGTTTGGCCTTCCCCAGAAATCGGATGCTCTGCTTCTCGGGATGGTCAGTCGTCTGACAACACAGAAAGGGGCTGACCTTCTCGCAAAGCTGGCCCCTCGCCTCTTTCAGGAGAATATCCAGCTCGCTGTTGTCGGTGTGGGTGATGAAGGCATCATGCAGGAGTTTGCGGCCCTACGAAGCCGGTATCCGCAAAATTTCGTCTGCCATCTGCGGTACAGCGAAACACTCGGCCACAGACTACACTCTGCGGTCGATGCATCCTTAATCCCCTCGCGCTTTGAACCCTGCGGCCTGACACAGTTTCATGCGCTGCGTTACGGATCAATCCCGATTGCAGCCCGCGTGGGAGGGCTGAGCGACACCATTATTGATGCCAATTCAGCCGCCGTGTCAGAGGGCGTTGCAAACGGAATCCTGTTTTCCCCCACAACGGAAGACATGCTGTATCTGGCAATCCGCCGCGCGCAGGCATTGTTTCGTCAAAAAGCCGTCTGGGCACGGATGCAGCGGAATGGGGCGCTGCACGATGTGTCCTGGAATGGCAAAGCCGCGCAATACGCCCGCCTGCTGCAGGATATGACCGGCCATGAAACAGTCATGACAGAGCCGGGCAGTGATATCGCCCCACGCCGGGCCGATCCGGCATCTGCACGTCCACGGCTGTCACGGCAGGTTGCCCGGATGCCGCGCACCGCGGGCGACACAGCCACGTCCGCACTTGTTCCATTCACGCCCCGTACGGGCACCCGATCCTGAAGGTTTTCCGCATAATGGCTCGTCCGGTCGATCCCGTTCTTCAATCCATGACAGACGCACTTATGGCCGGGCAGTGCAGTGACCCGTTTGCTCTGCTCGGCCGCCACCGGGATCATCGCCAGGATATTGTGAGAGTCTTTTACCCTGATGCAGTGGAAGTCCATCTCATGGTGGAACAGGCATCAGGGCAGGTCCTGGAAAAGACCATGCGTCGGATCGATGATCGCGGCCTGTATTCCGCCACGCTCCCCCGCTCCGCCCGCTATCACCTGCGCATCCGCTGGGCCGATGCCTGGCAGGACACCCATGACCCATACAGCTTCGGCCTTCTTCTGGGCGACATGGATTTGTATCTTTTTTCAGAAGGGAAGCATCAGCAGATCGACCAGATGATGGGCGCCATCCCCATGACCGTTGACGGTGTGAGCGGCGTCCGCTTCGCAGTGTGGGCGCCAAATGCCAAGCGTGTTTCCGTCGTGGGAGATTTCAATATCTGGGATGGCCGCCGGCATTGCATGCGCCTGCGTCATGGCTCTGGCGTGTGGGAGTTGTTCATTCCCAGCGTACACGCTGGAGAGCGTTACAAATACGAAATAGTCTCTCAGGATGGACGCGTCCTTCCCGCCAAGGCTGACCCCTATGCCAAAGCCGCAGAACTTCCGCCTGCCAATGCCTCTGTTATTGCAGCACCAGATGACTTTGTCTGGCACGACGCAGACTGGATGAGCACGCGCGCGGCCAGACATGCCAGTCAGGCTCCCATTTCAATTTACGAAATTCATGCCCCCTCATGGCGGCATCCCCAGCATGGCAATGACATCATGACATGGGAGGAACTGGGAGATGCGCTCATTCCGTATCTTCAGGATCTGGGATTCACTCATTTGGAGCTCCTCCCGATCGCGGAATATCCCTATTCCGGCTCATGGGGTTATCAGCCGCTCAGCCTGTATGCGCCTACAGTGCGCCATGGTTCACGTGCTCAATTTGCCAACTTCGTTAATCGTTGCCACCAGGCTGGCCTCGGCGTCATCATCGACTGGGTCCCGGCCCACTTCCCAGCGGATCAGCACGGGCTTAGCCAGTTCGATGGCACACACCTCTATGAACATGCAGACCCGCAGGAAGGCTATCATCAGGACTGGCACACCCTGATTTATAATTACGGGCGCAATGAAGTCTGTGGTTTTCTGGCGGGGAGCGCTCTCCATTGGCTTGAACAGTTCCATGTCGACGGCCTGCGCGTCGATGCTGTCGCGTCCATGCTGTACCGGGATTACAGCCGCAAAGAAGGCGAATGGCGCCCCAATATTCATGGAGGGCGCGAAAATCTGGAAGCGGTCAATTTCCTGCGCCATCTTTCAGAAACACTGGAAGACCTCCACCCCGACACAATGCTGATCGCGGAAGAATCGACGTCCTGGCCAGGCGTGACAGCGCCCGCCAGAACAGGCGGCCTGGGCTTTACCTACAAATGGAATATGGGCTGGATGCATGACACGCTGCGGTACATGGAGCTTGATCCGCTCTGGCGCAGTTACCACGCAAACGACATCACTTTCGGCATGATCTATGCTTATTCGGAACGTTTTATCCTGCCACTTTCCCATGATGAGGTTGTTCACGGAAAAGGGTCTCTCCTGACCAAAATGCCGGGAGATGAGTGGCAGAAACATGCCAATCTGCGCATACTCTATGCCCTGATGTGGGCCTATCCGGGCCGAAAACTTCTCTTCATGGGTGGAGAGCTGGCTCAACCGCACGAATGGAATCATGAAGGTGAGTTGGCATGGTATCGGCTGTGGGACGGGTATGGCCGCGGCATGCATGAGACGGTTCGTTCCATCAACACGCTGTATCGCTCGCACCCTGCTCTTCACGCTTCCGATGATGAGCATGAAGGGTTTCAGTGGCTCGTTGCCGATGATATCGCAAACACCGTTTTTGCCTGGCTCAGACAGTCTCCAGATGCACGCCCTGTTCTTGTTGTGGGCAACATGACGCCTGTTCCCCGCATGAACTACCGCATCGGCGTTCCATGGCGCGGTGAATGGCGAGAGCTCCTCAATACAGACGCAGCCCATCTGGGCGGAAGTAATCTCGGCAATCATGGGCGAGTGTACGCCCAGGATATTCCCGCCCATGGCATGCCACACTCTGTCGAACTGATCCTCCCACCCCTTGCCGTGCTTTATCTTTCTCCAGCCCCCTGAGACAAAGGACGCAGCGCATGTCTTCCTTCAGGTTTAAAAACCGCCTGGGTGCAGAACTCATCGCTCCCGATCGGACACGGTTCACGCTCTGGGCTCCCTCCTGTGAGAGAGTTTTCGTGGAGGTGGAGGACCTTCCGCCCATCGCCATGAGGCGACACGCAGATGGAACATTCGTCGCCGAAGCACCTTGCGGTGCCGGAGCGCGATACCTCTACCGCGTCCGCGACAACGTCACGGTTCCTGACCCGGCCAGCCGCTTTCAGCCTGATGGCGTACATGGGCGAAGCGAAATTCTTGACCCCGATTTTTATGATTGGAAAACACCAGACTGGAAGGGGCGCCCATGGGAAGAAACAATCATTTACGAGACGCATCTGGGTCTTGAAGGCAATTATGAGGGCATGAAAGCCCGCCTTCAGGAACTGGCAGATCTGGGCATCACAACCGTTCAGTTCATGCCGGTCAACAGTTTCAGTGGTCACTGGAACTGGGGATATGATGGCGTTCTGGTTTATGCCCCAACGCCAGCTTATGGACGGCCGGAAGCCCTGAAGGACCTGATCGACCATGCTCATTCACTGGGTCTGATGGTCTTTCTGGATGTTGTGTACAATCACTTCGGCCCAGATGGGAATTACCTGCTGGAATATGCAAAGGGCTTCTTCGACCCGCGCTACGACACACCCTGGGGTGATGGTATCGACTTCCATAACCCAATCGTAGCAGATTTCTTTATCGACAATGCGCTTTACTGGCTGATGGAATATCGCTTCGACGGCCTCCGCATCGATGCCGCATGGGCCATTACGGATCGACAATGGTTTTATAAACTTCAAAGCCGCATTCACAAGACTGTCGAAAAAGGGCGGCATGTCCATTTAATCCTTGAAAACGAGAACAATGACGCGGGCCTTCTGCGCGATGGCTATTCCGGACAGTGGAGCGAGGACTGGCACCACACCCTGACCGTCATGCTCAGCGGAGAGGACAAGGGGTTTTTCCTGCCGTTTCATCACGAAACAACCGGCTTGCTTAAACGTGTCCTGACAGAGGGGCTTGCGTGGCAGGGCGAATATTTTCCGCCGCGTCGGAAACCGCGTGGCAGTCCGAGCAGCGATTTGCCTCCAACAAAATTCGTAACGTTTTTACAAAACCACGATCAGATCGGTAATCGCCCTCTGGGGGAAAGATTGATCACCCTTTCTGACCCGGACGCCTTCAAAGCCGCCTATGCACTGCTTCTTCTTTGCCCCATGACGCCAATGCTATTCCTTGGGGAAGAGTGGGGCTCAAAAGCACCATTCTATTTCTTTTCAGATTTTCACGGCGCTATTGGCGAGAAGGTCCGTCGTGGGCGCGAAGAGCAGTTTGCCGAATACTGCAACCTGACGGACCCGGAAATTCTTGCGACACTTCCTAGCCCCACTGACCCGAAAACATTTCGAATTTCTCGCCCGGACCGAGCCGAACGGGACACACCGGAGGGTCAGGCATGGCTTGCCAGAACAAAAGAACTTTTGGCCTTACGCCATTCCAGAATTACGCCGCACCTGAAAGGAGCTTACAGCGCGGGAGCTGATATTCTGGGAGAGAAAGCTGTCATTGCCTCCTGGACTCTTGGGGACGGCAGCCTGCTGACCATCGCCGTTAATCTGGGGACAGACACTGTCTCGCTCTCCGAGCCAGAAAACATCTTTTACGAAACCAGCCTTAAACGAGCATCCCAGACGCTTCCGCCCGGAACGCTCGTTGCGGCACTTGGTCGCGCCTTTTAACAAGAGCGACCTACAAAATTACAGCGGACGGTCGCCCTGGCTGGACGCTGTTTTTTCGTTCAGCCAGCCGCCCTGAAATCCCGCGCGCTTCAAACCATCACGCAGGTAAGGATTCTTTTTCATCGTGTTCCACACGAAGCCACTGCGCCAGTTTTCCAGCATCAGCAGAATAGGTCCCTGATCAATGCCAAGCTGCTGCCCGTCGACCCAGTAATCATTCTTGTCTTTGAATGACGGGTTGAAGGAGTCCAGGAAGCCATACTGATTGTAAATCCGGCTTCCGTAGCGCTTGCGCATCTCTTCCAGTGCGGGAAGAGCAATTTCAGGCGCGAAGGCAATCGATCCGCCCGCGGCTGTTGGTGCAATGGTGCCATCGTCCAGAATGTAATCCCGGCCTGCACCACGCGCACTGTAGGCGAGGTAATGGCGATGCTTTCCGTCATAATCCTGCTGAATGTCCCCGGGGCCATCACAGGCGGTCAGACCCCAGATATTGGCACCGTAGTCCTTCCAGTCTCCGGGATTAGCCTGTGCGTAAGCGCGCTGCGCGTACACGGCTTCACGCCCGTTTTGGAAATAGTCATCATCATGCTTGCGATTGAAATCGTCCTGAATGCCACGGAAATCAATCCAGGATTCGCTGTACTGGTGACCAAAGAGTGGTGCGAAATTCAGCAGCTTATGGCCCTGAAAATCTCCCCATTGCCCGTCGTAGGTTGCCGTCCAGGTCTTCCATGTTTCTGCCGCAAGGGGATGCGTCGGCGATGCAATGGCCAGAAGATAAATGATCAGACCTTCATTATAGCCCTTCCAATCCGTCGTGATGAACGTGTTGGGCGGCGACCAGCCCATGCTCAGCCAAGGGCCATGCGCTTTCATCCACGTCCAGTCGATACGACGGTACAGGCGATCAGCAATGTCGCGGATTTCTTTTTCCTGCGCAGTATCCCGGTCATAATAAGACTGGGAAAAGAGAACACCGCCCATGAGAAGCGTTGTGTCTACACTGGAAAGTTCAGACCAGTCCGCGACGCGCAGGCCGGTATTGGGGTCCAGAAAATGGTAGAAAAAGCCTTTGTACCCTGCTGCACCTGAAACCTTGTCGTTCTGCGGCAGACCAATCAGAAATCTCAGGGTCGTCAGCGTGCGGTCCGCAGCCTGTTGGCGGGTTATGTATCCGCGCTCCGCTCCAATCCCATAAGCCGTCAAACCGAAGCCCACACCCGCAATGCTCGCAGCACCATTCGGCAAGGGAGACCGATCAGGGATCAGCCCATTCTTGGGGTTGGCCGTATCCCAGAACCATCGGAACGTCCGATGTTCCAGATCTTCCACAAAAGCCTGATCCGCTGTCGTGAGGGATGGTGGTTTGTCGGCCTGCGGTATCGCCGCGCCTGCCGCAATGGCAGACCCTGAAAAGATGGCAAGATGCACAACTCCTGCCGCCACTCCAGTCCGGAGGATACGGGAGGATGAAGCACAGAACTTTTGTCCTGCACGTCGTGCTGTCGAGAGAAACCTGCTGCCTGGCGCAGGCTGCATCCGAAAGTCAGTGCTCATAGGTTCACCATAAGCGCAGAAGATGCATCACTTGAACGTGGTGTTACATCACAACGGCGTGATGTCTGCGAGGCTTGGAAAACTGCCAGAAATATCGAAAATTATCCACTCTGAAATTCAAACATCCGGAGCGGTTTTGTAAGCTTTCGTTACATAGACGATTCTCACATCCCGATGTCGTCAGACCTCCAGAAGACGAGCAGCAATTTCTGCCGTTACGAAGGCTGCAATCATCTCAGGACGCTTGTCCCGTACGCCAAAATCTCCAATCGGGCACACCAGTTTATCAATCTGCTGCTGCGGGATGTCGATTGCCCGGAACGCACTTTCAAAACGTTTCCGTTTCGTACGAGAGCCGATCATCCCAACGTATCGCAGATCATTTCGCGCCAACGCTGCCCCCGTAATGAGGGCATCCAGAGTGTGACTTTGTGTCAGCACCAGAACGCCCGAACCAGCAGGCGCTGCATTCAAAGTGCTTTCCCAGTCGGATGTGATCTGTGCTTCGACTGTTGGCGGAACAGGCCCGAACTCATCTTGCCGGGCATCAACCCAGACAAGCCTGAGGGGCAGAAGCGCCAGCGATTTCGCCAGCGCTCTCCCAACATGCCCTGCTCCGAACAGAATCAACTGAGGCAGCATCTCCCGCTCCTTCCAGGCCCGACGCTCAATGTCATCCAGGTCCCGTATACGCTCGATGCTAACCGTTACGGCACCGCCACAGCACTGATTGATGGCAGGCCCCAGCGGGATATGCCGCTCCAGATGATCGTCACCATTGGTGAGAAGGGCGCGGGCATCCGCCATGCAATCCCACTCCAGACGCCCGCCACCGATCGTGCCAACCTGCTCGTGTTGTGTGAGGAGCATATAGGCTCCGGCCTCACGCGGCGTGGAGCCCTTGGCGACCAGAACCGTAATTCTGGCCACCGCCTCCCCCGCATCACGCCAGCGGCGGATGGCTTCCAGCATGATCAGTCGATCTCGCCACGGAGGCTCATGGCAGTCCGCAGAACCCGTTCCGGCGTCGCGGGCGCATCAAGCTGCGGGCACGTCCTGTAATCGTTCAGGCTGGCCAGCGCATCCGAAATGGCCTGAAGAACGGCCACGCCATGCACAAACGGTGGCTCTCCTACCGCCTTGGACCGGAAAATCGTCTCTTCCCGGTTCGGCATATTCTCAAGCAGTTCCACGTTGAAAATACGCGGACGATCCGAACAGGCCGGAATCTTGTACGTACTCGGAGCATGGGTCCGCAGACGGCCAGCAGGATCCCAGACCAGTTCTTCCATCGTCAGCCAGCCAGCACCCTGCACGAAGCCGCCTTCAATCTGCCCGACATCAATATCCGGATTCAGGGACTGCCCGGCGTCATGGAGAATATCCACGCGGTCCATGGTGTTCTCACCCGTCAGCAGATCAACGGACACTTCGGCACAGGCCGCGCCATAAGCGAAGTAATAAAACGGACGTCCCCGCCCCGTTGCTGGGTCCCAGGAAATCTTGGGCGTTTTGTAGAACCCATTGGAAGACAGGGAAATACGGGCAAAATAAACCTGCCAGGCGAGTTGCTGGAAAGTCATGACGTCTGACCCGACATGCACGCCATCTGGCAGGAACTGCACGTCTTCCTCAGCAACGTTCCACTTCTCGGCGGCAAACGCGATCATGCGGCGCTTGATCTTGGTGATGGCATCCAGAACTGCCATGCCGTTCAGATCTGCCCCGGAAGACGCAGCCGTTGCGGATGTGTTGGGAACCTTGCCCGTTGTGGTGGCTGTGATGCGGACCCGATCGGACGTCAGGCCAAACTCACGCATGGCAATCTGCACCATTTTCGTGTGTAGACCCTGCCCCATCTCCGTCCCGCCATGGTTCACCTGCACGGAACCATCCGTGTAAACATGAACCAGAGCACCAGCCTGATTGTAATGTGTCGCCGTGAAGGAAATGCCGAATTTTACTGGCGTCAGGGCAATCCCGCGCTTGATGTAACGACTGGTTTTATTGAAAGCGCGGATCTCTTCCTTGCGCTTTGCATAATCGCAGCGCCGCACCAGTTCCGTGACAATTTCCCGGCTAATCGAGTCTTCCACCGTCATATGATACGGCGTGATGTTCCGATCCGTCGTTCCATAGAAATTGCGTAGTCGCACGGTCACAGGATCAAGCCCCGTCGCGAATGCGACTTCCTCAATCACGCGCTCTGCCGCGACAATGCCTTGCGGGCCACCGAAGCCTCGATAAGCCGTGTTGGACTGCGTATTGGTGCGCAGTGGTTCGGAACGAAACCGTACGTCCGGATAAAAATACGCGTTGTCCGCATGAAACAGCGCACGATCCACCACAGGTCCGGACAGATCGGCGGACCAGCCACACCGGGCGGCCAGAACCATATCGACCGCCAGAATGTCACCGTCATCCGTGAAGCCGACATCATAATCTACGACAAAATCATGCCGCTTGCCGGTCATCATCATGTCGTCGTCACGGTCCAGACGCATCTTGGCAGCCTGCCCGGTCAGATCAGCCGCAATGGCCGCCAGACAGGCCGCAGCATTGGCCTGCGTTTCTTTGCCCCCAAAGCCCCCGCCCATCCGGCGCACTTCAGTCGTGACCAGATGATGCGGCCGCCCCAGAACACACGCCACCAGATGCTGCGTTTCAGACGGATGCTGCGTGGAAGACCAGACACGCATTTCCCCGGCCTCACCCGGCTGAGCCAGAGCGGCCTGGCCTTCGAGGTAGAAATGCTCCTGGCCGCCCATCGTGATATTGCCAGACAGACGACGCGGTGCGGCAGCCAGTCCGGCATCCACATCACCACGCTTCATGACCAGCGGACGCCAGACCAAATCACCGCCAGCTTTCCGCGCCTGAGCGACGTTCAGGATAGCGGGCTTTTCTTCATACTCAATCTTGGCAAGCCGGACGGCCTGACGGGCAGCCTGCCGGGACGTTGCCACTACGGCAAACATCGGCTGGCCCCAGTAATAGACATGATCCGTGGCCAGCAGAGGCTCATCATGCGCATGAACCGGGCTGATCTCGTTCTCGCCCGGAACATCCTCGGCAGTCAGAACCCGCACCACACCCGGAGCAGACCGCACGGCGCTCAAATCCATGGACACAATGCGGGCATGCGCCTTCGTGCTCAGTCCCGGGACAACATGCAACATGCCTTTCGGCTCAGGCATATCGTCAATGTAGTTTGCGCGCCCTGTCACATGCAGGATCGCGCTTTCATGCTTCATGCTGGTCGAGGCAGCACCCTGAACCATCGGGATCTTGCGAGCTTCAGACATGGGCGAGCCCTCCCGTACGGGCCAGACGGGCCTGTGGGCCGCCCGTTGTTTCCTCAAAGAAGCGCGTCAGCAGATTCGCGGCGACTGTCCGGCGATACCAGTCTGTGGCGCGCATATCCGTCAGAGGCGTGAAGTCCTGTGCAATCGCATCCCTTGCGGCGTCCAGCGCAGCCTCATCCCACTGGCGGCCGAGCAGAGCCGCTTCAGCATTCGCTGCGCGTTTCGGTGTCGCTGCCATCCCACCATAGGCCAGCCGGACGGACGTAATGATTCCGTCTGCATTCCGGCGCATGAAAAAAGCCCCCAGAACCGCTGAGATATCCTGATCGAACCGTTTGGAAATCTTGTAAGCGCGGAACTGAACGTCCTTTTCAGGAACCGGAAGGGTAACGGCTTCCACAAACTCCCCGGGCCGCCGATCCTGCTTTCCATAAGCAATGAAATAGGCTTCCAGAGGCATGGAGCGACGTTCATTGCCCAGTCGCAAATGCAGGGTTGCACCAGCGGCAATGAACATTGGTGGCCCGTCGCCAATCGGCGAACCATTGGCGATATTTCCACAGACTGTCGCGCTGTTTCGCACCTGCGTTGAGCCCAGCCGACGGATCATCTCTGCCGCATCGGGGAGAAGTTCTGCGATAAACGGCTTGGCTTCCTGATAGGTCACGGCAGCCCCGATCGTCAGGCCTCCATCCGTGCGCTCAATCTTCCGCAACTCAGGGACACGGCCGATCGAGACAACATGCCGCAGTTGCTTCATGCCTTTGGTCACCCACAGACCCACATCCGTTGCCCCGGCGACAATCGTGGCATCGGGATGCTGCACCAGCGTTTCGGCCAGAACATCGACACTCGCCGGAATTGTGAGGGTGCCTTCCGTGCCGGACAACTGAACGGTTTCACCATCATTCAGGGCTGTTAGACGCTCCGTGATCGTTTCAATCTGAGCATCGAAACGGTCCGGCCCGGCGGACATGGACTGTTTCATGGCCCGTACGATCGGCGCGTATCCGGTGCAGCGGCAGAGATTTCCAGCCAAAGCATCGTCAATCTGGGCGTCATCGACAGTCGCGTCAGGCCTCTTGCGATACGCGGCCATGGACATGACAAAACCAGGTGTACAGAAACCGCACTGTGAACCGTGCTGTTCAACCATGGCAGCCTGCACAGGATGCGGTGCGTCCGGCGTACCGAGGTCTTCAATCGTATAAACCTGTGCCCCGTCCAGCATGCTGACAAACTGGATACACGCATTCACAGCACGCCAGACGAGCCGGTCCTGATCCAGTCGCACGACCAGTACAGTGCAGGCACCGCAGTCGCCTTCGTTACACCCTTCTTTCGTTCCGGTCCGGCCACGGTCACGCAGCCAGTCCAGAAGTGTCAGGGTCGGGCTCAGGCCACTGAGAGTGCAGTGCTCGTCACCGAGATAGAATTGTACAGCCTGTCTCATGATTCTTGCCCTCCATGAGGCAACACGCGCAAAGCAAAACGAAAGAAGGCTGGCTGGACTGTCAAAGTTCGACCCTGGGTAAAGATGGGGAAACCCCGAATATGAAAATGGGAGACTAGCAGAGTCCTGCACTGAAGAGGGCGTTGCCGTCCATATCCAAGATACGCATAACGCGTTGCTTTTTCGAGAGCACAAATTACGCCCGCTGGAGCATACGACCGAGCACACTTTTGGCTTCGTTATGCAGCAGATTGAACGACGCCTTTTAAGTGCGCAGCCTTAGAGGAGGCCTTTCAGAACAGACCAGAGTTCGGGCTGCTCCACAGCACTGATTGTGAACCTCAACATGCTCGACGGTGCCTGCGTTGGAGAAAATAATGTTCCGGGTGCCAGAAGCATCCCTTTTGCAGATGCCGCCCGCGCAACGGCCTCAGAATCCTGCCCACAATCCGCCCAGACGAAAATACCCGCAGGCGGAAGATACGGCAGCGTAAGACCACATCCGATGAGCGCATCAACACATTTCTGGCGCGCCTGATTGACCCTCTGCCGGAGCCGGGAAAGATGCCGACCGTAGTGCCCATCTTTCAGAAGACGCGCCATGACGTTTTCTCCCAGCTGCGGCGTACATAAACCGGCCAGAAGTTTTAAATCCGTCAACCGCGCCACAATATCCGGACGGGCCGCCAGCACACCCACTCTCAGGCCAGCCGCCATCGTCTTGGCATAGCCTGTGACGAGAATAACCCGTTGCAGGCGGTCCATGGATGCAAGACGAATAGCAGTGCCGTCATGGAAGTCCGCGTAGGTATCGTCTTCCAGAACCATGAAGTCATATTTCTCGGCCAAACGCAGGATATCATGCGCCGCTGCGGCTCCGAGAGTATAGCCCGTGGGGTTGTGAACGACGCTGTTAATCAGGAAAAGCTTCGGTTTATGCTCCGCAGCCAGACGCTCCAGAACCTCCAGATCCGGCCCTTCCCGTCCCCGCGGCACACTGATGATTCTTGCCTCGTAAGCGGCCAGGCGACCGAAAATCAACGGCCAGCCCGGCTCCTCAACCAGTACCGTATCTCCACGCTGGACCATCAATCTCAGCACAAGATCAATTCCATGCGTGACACCCGCCGTCATCAGCAGATGATGATCCGGATGCGCAGCGATGCCCTGACCACCCAGCATGGCTGCAATATGTCGGCGTAACTGCGGGCTCCCCTGGGGGTGGCCGTACTGCAGCAACCCAGCAGAATCTTCCCGTGCGGCAGCCCGAATGGCGCTGGCGATCAGATCCGCATCCAGCCAGTGAGGTGGAAGAACACCAGATGCCGCAGTCAGGCGATTAGACTGCCCGGTGCCGAACATTTCGCGCAAAAGCCATGTCACATCGAGCTTTGACTGTTCCGACGGCGCCTGCGTTATGGCTTCCGCAAAGACCGGCGGCTCGACGGGCGAGCGCACGAAATATCCCGCGCCCGGCCGTGACAAAACCAGCCCGCGCGCCAGAAGACGCTCATACGCTTCCATCACCGTATAGCGACTGAGCCCTGCACTTTCGGCCATTTTGCGAACTGACGGCAGGCGGCTGCCGGGCCTGAGCCTGTGTGTCTCTATACGCTCGGCGAATTCAGTCTCGAGTTGCGCAACGAGCGTTGTGTCACCACCACGGACGGGCTTCCAGAGAGGAAATGTCCCATGCTGAGCTGGCGTTACTGTCATGGTCAAACCTCCGGAACAGTCTGAAAGAATCCTGTTCAACTGTACCGGTACTGTTCCGGTAATCCTTGTCATAGTGATCAGGATCATCCCGTCTGCAACAGGAAATTCCGTCATGCCGACTTACTGGCAGGCTTTTGCGCCTCTCGTTCTTTTCACGTTTGTCGCATCCGTTACGCCCGGCCCCAACAATATGATGCTGGCGTCCTCCGGGCTGACACACGGTTTCCGCCGAACGATCCCACAC
This sequence comes from Gluconobacter sp., assembly GCF_047723935.1. Taxonomy (NCBI): domain Bacteria; kingdom Pseudomonadati; phylum Pseudomonadota; class Alphaproteobacteria; order Acetobacterales; family Acetobacteraceae; genus Gluconobacter; species Gluconobacter sp. The sequence continues at coordinate 23,503 of NZ_JBDOBO010000011.1, read as the reverse complement.
ATGCTTGGGGTTGCGCTGGGGTTTGTCCTGATGGTGGTCATTCTCGGCCTTGGTTTGGGAAGCCTGTTCGAGCATGCACCCTGGTTTTACGTTGGCCTGAAATATGCCAGCGCGGCCTATCTGCTCTGGCTGGCTTGGAAAATTGCTACATCCTCAGCAACGCCTGAAGCCAATGGGAAAGGAAAGCCCATCAGCTTCCTGCAGGCTGCTGGTTTCCAGTGGGTCAACCCGAAAGCCTGGGTCATGGCCGTCGGTATTGTTGCAGCCTATGTTCCGAAGGAAGGTTTTTTCTTCAACCTTGCCATCGCTGGCGTCATCTGTGGGTTGGTGAATTGCCCTTCCGTCGCGCTCTGGGCTGGCTTTGGCGCAGGCATGAGACGGTGGCTCCATCGGCCGCTTCTGTTACGGAGCTTCAACTATGCGATGGCTCTGTTACTGGTCGCTTCCCTTTACCCATTGGCTTTCGAAACAGCCTCTCGCTGAATTTCAACGTCACAGAGGGTAATGGCAGGCAACCTGCCGTCCCTCACCAACGGGCTGAAGTATAGGACGTTCTGTTGCACAACGCGGCTGGGCAATCGGGCAGCGGGTATGGAAACGACACCCTGATGGCGGATTGATCGGGCTAGGCACGTCACCTTGCAAAGGAAGCGGCAAAGCCCGATCCGGGCGCGGAACCGCATCCAGCAATGCTTTGGTATAGGGGTGTGCCGGCCGGTCCAGCACGTCCAGACCGTGTCCCTCTTCCACAATGCTGCCCAGATACATGACAGCAATGCGATCTGCCATTTGCCGGACAACGGACAGATCATGAGAAATAAAGATGCATGCCACGCCGAGAGAGGCCCGCAGATCCCCAAACAGATTGACGATCTGAGCCTGAACAGAAACGTCCAGTGCGGAAACGGGCTCGTCTGCGACAAGAAGCTCCGGCCCTAGCGCCAAAGCGCGGGCAATGTTCAACCTCTGTCTCTGCCCCCCGGAGAACTCATGCGGGAAACGCCCGGCGACCGACTGGGAAAGACCCACCTGATCAAGTAGTTCTGCAACGCGCTCCCTAACCCCGTGCCGACGATGAATGCGGAGGGGCTCGGCCAGAGACTCTCCCACCGTTCGACGTGGATTGAAGGCAGCAGAAGAATCCTGAAAGACCATCTGCATTCGCGCGCGCCAGGGGCGCATTGCGCGATCGGACAGCCCGGAAATTTCCTGCCCGTCGAACAGGACCTTGCCAGATGTCGGCTGCGTCAGACCAATCAGAGTACGTCCCAGGGTCGACTTTCCGCAGCCGGATTCCCCGACGAGCGCCAGAGCTTCTCCTTTCCGTACCTGTAGGGAAACACCCGAGACAGCATGCAGCACACGTCCCCGGCCAAAATGGTAAGATTTCTCCAGATTGCGCGCTTCCAGCAGAACACTCATGCCGCATACAGGACACACGCCACGCGTCGTCCCTCCTCGATTTCAGTCAGGGGCGGACGCACGGCACATTCTGGCCGAACGACGCTGCATCTGGGAGCAAACACACACCCGGTTGGACGATTATCAGGTGTCGGCGGCTGACCTGGAATGGTTGGAAGCCGTTCGGGTCTGGGACCGTCCAGGGGTGGAATGGCCGCTAGCAACGCCTGAGTGTAGGGATGCAAGGGATGATCCAGCACATCCCGAACCGGGCCATTTTCAACCACCAGTCCCGAATACATGACTGCCACATGTGTGCAGGCCTGCGCGACAACACCCATATCGTGCGTAATCAGCATGACCCCGGCGCCTTCTTCCCGGATTTCGCGCAGCAATGTCAGGATCTGAGCCTGCACTGTGACGTCAAGCGCCGTCGTTGGCTCATCGGCAATTAGCAGGGCCGGTGTGCAGGAGAGTGCCATCGCAATCATGGCGCGCTGGCGCAGACCGCCTGACAGTTGATGAGGGTAACGCTTTGCGGCCATGGCCGGATCGGGCACACCCATCCGTTCCAGAAGCTGCACCGTCCGTGCACGGGCCTCACGTCTGCTGACGCGATGATGCAAACGGATCTGCTCGTCAATCTGCGCCCCGATAGACCTTACTGGCAAAAAAGCCGTCATCGGGTCCTGAAAGATCATCGCAATCTGCGCACCCCGGAGCTTACGCATCACCTTGTCCGGGAGATTGACCAGTTCCTGTCCAGAAAAGAGGATGTGCCCGGATGCTTTCAGGCCGGGAAGAAGCCCCATGACGCTCATGGCCGTGAGGCTCTTGCCCGACCCGGATTCCCCCACGACCCCCAAAGCCTCGCCAGCATTCAGACGCAATGAAACACCTTCAAGGAGCCGCGTACCGCCGGGCAGGTCCAGCTTCAGGCCCTGAATATCGAGCAACTGTTCAGCGTCCATGCTGACCATCCCTGATACGCGGATCGAGGAGCGCATACAGTCCATCCACCAGAGCATTCGCGATGACAACGAACACGGCTGCATACATGACCGTCGCCATGATCAGAGGCAGATCCAGGGTGGCCAGAGCCTGATAGGTCAGACGTCCCACGCCCGGCAAAGCAAACACGACTTCTGTCAGCAACGCTCCGCCGCCTAGCAACTGCGCAAAATCCAGACCGAAGAGCGAGACATAGCTCAACCATGACAGCCGCAATCCATGCCAGAGCCAGATACGAGCCGGCCCTGCGCCTTTCGCTCTTGCCGTGCGGATGGAGTCTTCTCCCATTGCGCTCAGAAGCTCTGATCGCAGGATGCGGGCATATAGTCCCATGAAGGAGACCGAGAGCGTCAGCGATGGAAGAAGCAGCGATTTCGACCAGCCGATCGGACTTTGAGAGAGCGGCACATATCCCAGCGGAGGCACCCATCGAAACAGCCACGTATCGTGCCAGCGACTCTGGGTGAACAGATTGATCACCTCCCCGAGCCAGAAAACCGGCATGGACAGCCCGATCAGACCCAGCACCATCAGGACCCGGTCCACCCAGCTATCCCTCAGCACCGCGGACGCAACGCCAATTCCCAGAGAGCCCACAACCCAGAAGAAGGCAGCCCACACAACGAGGGACAGCGTTACCGGCGCCGCAGACGCCACTTCTGGTACGACTTTCTGACCGTGATTGACGAAAGACGTGAGATCTCTGCTGACGAACAGTTTCTCCATCATCCGCACGTACTGAACAGGCAACGGGCGGTCGAACCCATATTCGGCGCGGATCCGCGCCATGACCTGCGGACTGGCCCCTCTTCCTGCGATACGCGCAGTCGGGTCTGCTCCGGGAGTGGCGAAGAAAATGCAGAATACCAGAACGGAAATGCCGAAAATCACCAGCGCCATCTGTCCGGTGCGCGACAGGAAACTGCGTATCATCGACCGGCTCCTTTCGGATCCAGATGATCCCGAAGGGCATTCCCCAGAACATTCAGGGCCAGCACTGTCACGACAATCGCTATGCCCGGCGCTATGGCGACAATCGGCCTCGTATAAAGAAGGCCTTCTCCATCCTGAATGAGCGTTCCCCATGACGCTGCTGGAGCCTGCACACCAAGAGACAGAAAGGACAACGCCGATTCCGCCAGAAGGCAAAGGGCCATGACGAGAGGCCCGAGAACAACCATCGAAGGCGCAAGACTAGGCAGGATTTCACGTCGGAGAATACGAAAATCCGAGGCCCCCATTCCCCGGGCCGCCATGACGAATTCTGCTCGTGACAAACTCAGGACACGGGCTCGCAATGGGCGGGCGGCATACGGCACATAAACCAGCGCAATGATGCCTATGGGAATCAGAAAGCTATCGGCAGCAAGCGTTATAAACCCCAGATGAAGGCCATGCCCTACCGTTACAACCGACAGTGAAATGGCAAACAGGTAAACCGGAATAGCCCACAGGATATCGAGCAAGCGGGACAGAACAACATCCACCCAGCCCCCGAAATATCCGGCACAAATACCGATACTTCCGGAGAGGCACAGACACAGCACTGCGGCCGATGCCGCGATCAACAGGGAGCTTCGACCGCCATACAGCAGACGAGAGGCAACATCCCGTCCCTGGGAATCAGAACCCAGCATATAGGCGCCCGGTGACCAGTCCGGCCCCAGAGGCGTCAAACCCAGATGCAGAGGATTATCGTTCGGCTGCATCAGGTCCAGTAACTGGCCGTGACGTGTGGTGGTTCCAGCGATATTGGAAGAAAACGGGTCCACTCCCACCATTTGGGCGTAGAGCGGAGCGCATAAGCTCGCCAGAACGACAAGCCCCAATGCCGCGACTGCAAGAGCAACGCCTTTCTTGACGGAAAGCGCGCGGATCATTCGTAGAAAACCGTTTCCTCCCACACACACTCCCATCTGCCGATCTGTTCAGCCTACCGTTCTAGCGGACCGACAGGGGAAGAGAAGAGGTGTAAAGGAAGAAACGTAAATCGTTTATTTCAGATCGGCCTCAGAACGGACCGTGCATGCTGCGAGACCAGACGGCGCAGGGCGGACAAATCTGTCAGGGTCTGGTTATGCAGCCCGCGAACGCTGTCATGGGCGGCATAGAACCGGCGCGCACCCGTTGCGCTGACCAGAATGGCAACGCCGAGAAAAATACCATTGATTTCGATAACTGTGGAACCAAGCATGACGTCGAACCTTAAAAGCGCCCGACATCTGTGTGCTGCCGGGAAATTACGAATGGAAAGAGAAAGAATTCCGGCGCGCGGAAAGTCGGCAACACGGGGGTTGCCAGCAGCACATTCGACACATCATCAGGATGCCCTTCCGGTGGATCAGTTCATGCTCTCATAACGGATGAAACGTCGGATCGTCAATATATTACGATAAACAATAAGTGATTCAAAAAATCATATATCATATTACTTTTATTTATCGTTTTTTAAGGCCAAATTCCATCCTGCCCTTTTCCACGTCCTGTGATACAGAAATGATATGAACAAAAAGGCCTTGTCTTCCCCCGCTCCCTTCGAAGGTTATGCCGCTCCGCGCGGTAAGGTTTACAACTCATTCCTGGAGACAGTCGGGGGCACGCCGCTCGTTGCACTGCCCCGCCTGACGGAACAGGAAAAGCTTCAGGGGCGCCTCCTGCTGAAGCTCGAGTTCTTCAACCCGCTAGGCTCCGTCAAGGACCGCATTGGCGTTGCCATGCTCCGCGATGCCGAGGCCCGCGGGCTGATCACGCCGGGACGGACAGCCCTCATTGAGCCGACATCCGGCAATACCGGCATTTCCCTAGCTTTCGCGGCTGTTGCACTGGGCTATCGCTTGATCGTCACCATGCCGGAAAGTGCCTCCATTGAGCGGCGCAAGATGCTGCGTCTCATGGGCGCGACAACTGAGCTGACACCTGCAAATGACGGAATGGCCGGTGCCATCCGCCGAGCCGAAGAACTGATGGAAACGCTGCCTGACGCATGGATGCCAAGTCAGTTTGAAAACGACGCCAATCCGGCAGTTCATGAGCAGACAACCGCGTTGGAAATCTGGAACGATACCGCCGGGCAAGTGGATATGGTTGTAGCCGGACTGGGCACTGGCGGCACGGCTTCCGGAATTGCGCACGGCCTCAAGAAACACAACAAGGCGATCAAGGTCTTTGGTGTAGAACCACGGGAAAGCGCCGTTCTACATGGGGATGAACCTGGCCCCCACGGTATTCAGGGTATTGGCCCCGGATTCCAGCCGGATACGCTGGATCTGCGGGCGCTGGATAGCGTGATTGAGGTTTCAGAGCAGGAATCGCTGACAACAGCGCGTCTTTGTGCCGCCGTCGAAGGCATTCCCATCGGAATTTCTTCCGGTGCCGCACTCTATGCGGGTATGACTTTGGCCAAGAAAACCGCCAATCGGGGCAAGACGATCGTTGTTATCGCTCCGTCTTTTGCGGAGCGTTATCTCTCCACACAGCTTTTCGACGGACTGGCCTAAAAACGTTCAATAAAATAACTTTATAATATAGTTATTTTATTGAACTCTGATTTATGTTCGTTGTTAATCCAGATCACAAATTCTGATCGGGAATTGTCTCCCGGTCAGGTTTCTGGAGGCTTTGGGCATGAACCTTTTCTCTGGCCGCGCAACTGCTCTGGACCTGGCAGCGAGTGCTCGAGCGCTTTCCTTTCAGCACTCGTCTGAAGAGACGGTTCTTGCCGCCGAATTTCATCACATCAAAACACAGTTCACGCCTTTGCTTGTGCCAGGGCTTTTCGGTTCCGGACAGCACCACTGGCAGACCCGATGGGAAACTGCTTTTGGCCTACCTCGCCTGCATCAGGCAGACTGGGAAAACCCGACCCCGGAAGAGTGGGACGCTGCACTGACGCAGGCCATTCAGCAGGCAGAAAAACCTGTCCTTCTGATCGCCCATAGCCTTGGTGCGGTCCTGACCATGCGGTGGCTCGCACAGCATGAGTCGTCCAATGTCGCGGGGGCGTTCCTCGTTGCGCCAGCGGATATTGAGCATACGACTCACCCGGAAGCATCCCGCATCAACGCGTTTGCTCCACTTTCAGAGGCTCCCTCTCCGGTTCCCGTCGCCATGATGGCCAGCCGGAACGATCAGTGGCTTTCCAACGATCGTGCCCGGCTACTGGCACAACGGTGGCAGGCCGAATTTACGGATGCCGGTCTGACAGGACATGTGGGGAGTAATGATTTTCTAGGGCTCTGGAGCCATGGCGCCAGAACCCTTATCTCCTTTGTTCAGCGCCGCCTCACGACACCAGCTCAGTGAGAATGTGGTTTCCAGCGGTTCAGAAGCAGAGAATTACTTACGACCGAGACTGAGCTCATGGCCATGGCTGCACCTGCGACAATCGGGTTCAGCATGCCCAGTGCGGCCAGTGGCAGACCCAGAACGTTATAGATAAAGGCAAAGAACAAATTCTGCCTGATTTTCGAAAGCGTAGCCCTGGATAGGGAAATGGCATCCAGAACGGCCGCCAATTCACTCTTCATAAGCACGACATCTGCCGTATCCAATGCAACGGCAGAACCGGCCCCGACGGCAAAGCCCACATCCGCTGCTGCCAGGGCCGGGGCATCGTTGATGCCATCCCCGACCATCCCCACAACGGCACCTTCAGCGCGATATTTCGTCACGTTTTCAGCCTTGTGCTGCGGTAAAACGCCAGCGAGGTAATCATCCACGCCAACCTGCCGCGCAACAACCGCTGCGGCACGCTCATTATCGCCCGTCAGCATGACAACCTTGATTCCACGCGCCTTCAGCGCTGTAACCGTTGAAATGGCATCCGGGCGAAGACCATCCCCCAACGCGACGATGCCAAGCAGGCGTCCTCCCGTGGCGACCGCAATTACGGTCTGCCCTTCATTTTCGAGCGCCGCCACCGGAAGAGCATCCAGGCTGTAGCCGGCCTGCGTGAGATAGCGCGGAGATCCGAGCAAGGCTGCCTCTCCGTCAATCTGTGCCTCAACGCCCAGACCTGGGATGGCCTTGAACCCATCCACACTCAAAATCGTCGCATGGTGAGCTGATGCATAGTCCACAATAGCCCGAGCCAGAGGATGCTCGGAATTCTGCTCCAGAGAGGTGGCTACGGCCAGCAGACGGTCAGCCGAAACGCCCTCAGCAGGATGCAAACTGGTGACGGTCGGGCGACCTTGCGTCAGGGTTCCAGTCTTATCGAGAATGATTGTCGTAAGTTTCTCGGCTTGCTCCAGCGCATCTGCATTCCGGAACAGAATACCATTCTGGGCCCCTCGCCCTGTCCCGACCATGATGGCCGTCGGTGTAGCCAGACCAAGCGAGCAGGGACAGGCAATGACGAGAACAGAAACCGCTGAAATCAGGCTCCATGTCATGGAACCTGTGACCAGCCATCCGATCAGGAAAGTCGCAACAGCGAATGCGACAACGGCGGGAACGAAGATGCCGGAAACACGGTCTGCCAGTCTCTGGACATTTGCTTTCGATCCCTGCGCCTGCTCGACCATGCGAACAATCCGCGCCAGAGCTGTATCCGAGCCAACACCTGTTGCCTTAACTCGCAGCATACCGTTCGCGTTGATCGTACCGCCAAAAACTTCATTCCCAGCCTGCTTCAGAACCGGTACGCTTTCGCCCGTCAGCATGGCTTCGTTCACATCGGAAGCACCATCCAGCACCTCGCCATCCACCGGAACACTCTCGCCCGGCCGGACGACAAAAATGTCTCCGGTGTGCATATCAGCTACCGCACGATCAACCAGAACACCGTCCCGCTCAACATGTGCGGTTTGCGGCTGAAGCTGCAACAGGCTTTCAATCCCTGCACTGGTACGCACTTTGGCGCGCGTTTCCATCAGCTTACCAAGTGAAATCAGGGTGATGATTGCACCGCTGGCTTCAAAATAAACTGGCTGGGGCAAGTGCAGGATCGCGACCACGGCACTGAACAGATATGCGATGCTCGTTCCCAGAACGACCAGCACATCCATATTCGCCGATCCGCCCCGAACTGCATTCCAGGCCCGGCGATAAAGATGAGCGCCACAGACGAACTGAACCAGCGTCGCACTTACAAACTGAACAGCAAGCGGGACTGTCTCCATACGCCCCAGCAACATGCCGAACATCTCAATGAAAAGCGGTAGTGCAAGTACGAATGTCAGCAGAAAGCGGTTTCGCTCCCGACGCCACACAGCTTCACGCTTTGCCTTCGGATCTTCGCGCTTGCCTTCATCCAGACGGGATGCCCCAAATCCAGCCTTGGTGATTTTGGTCGCAAGATCGTCCAGTGTCACAATGCCTGGAACATAAGTGACATGCGCACGCTCGGCAGCGTAATTCACGCTTCCCTGCACGGACGGCATCCGGTTCAGGACCTTTTCAATCCGCGCAGCGCAGGCAGCGCAGGTCATGCCCGTAATTGCGAAGTCCACACTCTGCTCATCCACCGAGAAACCGGCTTTGCGCACTGCGGCAATAACGTCCCCGACTGTGGTGCCTGAGCCCTCCAATTCGACCTGCGCACGCTCAGACGCAAAATTGACGGCTGCCTGAACACCGTCCTTGCGGTTCAGAACTTTCTCGATCCGCGCAGCGCAGGCCGCACAGGTCATTCCACCAACTGGAAAACTGACCGTTTGTGACATCTGGGACTCTCCTGAGCGGACGGAATTCGCGAAGCCACAGGCTCCAAAACAAAGGGGAATAATATACCCCCATATAGTATTATAAAAGACGCTGAACAGTTACGCTTTTTTCGCGAAGAATCATTTCCTGGCCATGAAATGCTTTGAGGGCTGCGTGATGCGCAACACTGATGAGGGTGATGTGAGGCAGGCGTTCAAGGAGGCGCGCATAAAGATCAGCCTCGTTCTTCTCATCCAGAGCAGAGGTTGCTTCATCGAGGAACAACGTGGACGGTCGAGCAAGAAAAACCCGAGCAAATGCCAGTCGTTGCTGCTCTCCCGGAGATAACACGTCTCCCCAAGCCGCTTCATTCTCCAGATCTGGCATAAGGAACTCCAGATTTGCCGCCAGCAGCGCCTCTTCACAGGCGTCACGGGCATAGCGATCCGGGGTTGCTGGATAGCTAAGGGCCTGAAGCAAAGAGCCAGCCGGAACATAACTGCGCTGAGGCAGAAACATAGCATCGCGCATGTTGAAAAAAATATGCCCCTTCCCCTGCGTCCACAGTCCAGCGAGAGCCCGTAGCATGGTGCTTTTCCCTGCCCCGGATGGCCCGCTAATGAACCACCGCTCTCCCGCAGGAACATAGAGGCTTCCTATATCCGCGATGCGAGAGCCATCAGAGCGATCCAGAGACAGACCTTTGATTTCAATCCCGTCTGCATCCGTCGGCGTCCGGACGATACCACCGGCCGGAAGGCTCACGACAACACGCTCAAATTCCCCCAGACGCTGAAGGATGGAGCGAAGGGTTGCCAGATCCGTGTAATTTTCGATGAACCATTGCAGGCTTCGGCGGACATTCATGAATGCTGAATTGATTCGCGAATACAGACCAAACGTCAGAGCATGTGCCAGCAGCTTCGGCACAAGCAGCGCCCACAAAACGATATTAAGCCACCCGTATAGAGTTCGACCACAGTATTGGCGCGCCAGGTATAGGTCATGACGCTGTGCCAGTTTTTGGCAATACGGTTCAGGCATTCGGACAAACGGAAGTGCTCCGCAGCCTCTCCACCATAGAACGCGATCTGTTCCGCATTACGGCGAACATCCAGCAGGGTCGCGCGTAAATCAGCATCGTAATGCTGCTGACGATAATTAGCGCTTACGAGGGGGCCGCCTGCTTTTTCAAGCACGAACGAGACCAGAAGAATGGAAATCGTCGTTCCAAAGAACATGTATCCGGGGATGACGACGTGCCAGCCATGCCAGACAAATGAGAGTGTTCCACCAATCGTCCAAAGTACGACCGCAAAGGACAAAAAGGTTGTGACAGCCTGAATGGCTTCCAGCCCGAGGCGGAGCGTCCAGACGGTCATCTGGGCCAGATCATCGGCAATACGCTGATCCGGGTTATCAGCCCGGTTCTGACCATGTTCCAGATGATAATACGCGTCATCGGAGAGGTATTTGCGCAGATAAACCCGTGTATTCCACAGGCGCCAGCGCATGGAGAGCACCTGTGTCATATATTGCTGGATGACTCTCATTCCTGCGCTAAGCGACGTCATCAGAATATAAATGGGCAGCAACGCAATGCAGGCCGCAACACGGTACGCGAACATCGTGTCAAAAAAGGTCTGGTCCCATTTCCCAAACCACACTGCGACCTGAACATCCAGGAAGGATAAGCCGATAATGCTCCCCAGAAGGCCCAGCGCCTTCCAGCGGTCTTCCGACCGCCAGTAGGGGAGCAGAACCTTCCAGTCAGAAAGAGAATGTGGGGGTGTCGGGGGTTCAGTATGTGCCACGAAGCGTTGCCATGAAACTGCGGGGAGCGGCCGGGAAGTTAAACTGCCAGACGCCGCTGGCACGCTCGTAATAATAGCGGTCTGTCAGGTTATAGGCGTTCAACTGAAGTTTGAGATGCTTGTTGAACCGGTATCCAATGACGCTGTCGAGCGTCATGTAACCGCCCTGAACTGTCGTGGCATAACTGCCCCGAAGATTACTGTATGCGTCCAGCCCGACACCAAAATTCAGCCCTTTCAAACGACCTTGCTGCACATTGTAATGCACCCAAGACTTGAACATGTGATGCGGTGAGAAAACGCCCCCGAAGTCTGAAACTTTCGGGTTGGAAACCTTGGTATCCAGATATGTATATCCGATGGAGACATCCAGTCCCGGCAGGATCTGGCCATCCACCTGCGCTTCCCAGCCTTGCCGACGGATTGGGCCGGTCGTGATATAAAAGCTGGTGTGATCCGGGTCCTGTACAGGCTGGTTCACACTCTCCATACGAAACAGGGCTGTCGAGATGTTGAGGCGCCCATGGAAGTACTCGCCCTTAAACCCCGTTTCGACCTGATTGCCCTGCTGCGGCGTCAAACCTTCTCCGTTGAAAGTCAGCCGCCCCACAGAAGGTGTGAAGATGCTGGCATAGCTGGCGTACCAGGAGAGGTTGGGCGTGATCTGATACACCGTGCCGAGATAAGGCGTCAGTTGACCATGAATATTCGCCGTGGTTTTCCATGGGCTTTCCGGAGAAGGACTGCCATCCCGCGTCTTTTCGGAAAAGCGTGACACGCGGCCGCCAAGAATCAGCGAAAGATGATGGATCAGCTCAAGACGCAGTTGGCCATAGAAGCCCCACTGATAAGCATTGTCGTCTGTGCCTTCAGCCCCGTCCGCCGGATTATAGGTAATACTCCCTGCGGCAGGCTTCTTTACAACTGCCGTATTGTTAATGCTGACATCAGAGTAGAGCGCGTCTGAGTTTACAGCTCCGTAGGCAACGTGTGTGTTGTAGGCGTTATAATTAAAGCCCAGCAGCAAATGATGCGTCCGGTGCAAAAGGCGGAAGCTGCCTGTTGCGTAGATGTCCGCGGATCTGGAGGTGTTTGTGCCCCGGTATGGAAAGTTTCCAGCGTCCTTGTAGGTCAGGCGCCCTGTCTGGGTATCAATGTTGGTCCACGGCTCATTATAAAGCGTGTTGTAGCTTTGGTCGTAGAATGTCCCACGTGCTGTGACGCTCCAGTCGCCCCAGAGCTTCTGCGTCAACGAGGCGATCGTCTGCTGCGTCATGTAATTGCTATAGCCCCAGGGCGGTGTGGGGTTCGCATCCCGGCCGCCATACCAGAGCGTCCGCGTGGTCGTGACGGGGAGCCCGTAATAGGGTGCATCAATATTCTGCTTCTGAGCCGCATGAGACACAAGGAATGTGGTGGACGGTGTAATATCCCATTCCAAAGCGCCATAGGCCTGCCACATCCGATTGTGGGCATACTTGTAGAAGTAATCGTTATCCTGAAAGACGTCGGCCGTACGGAACCGTAGCGTTTTGGAGCGATTGAGCGGAACGGTCAGGTCAATATCGGCGCGATAGTTATTGAAGCTACCAACCGAGGCACTTCCGCTTGCTGCAAACTCCTTGCCGGGCTTTTTCGTGACCTGATTGACAACGCCGCCAGCTCCGCCAGCGCCCTGTAATAACCCGGCCGATCCGCGCATAACCTCGATCCTGTCAAACATAGACAGGTCAAAACTTGCATTATTCAGCGTTCCAGCAGCGTTCGGCGTGTTATCGATGGATGTCGTGAGCTGATAGCCGCGTGAATAGAAATTACTGTTGGCGGTAGAACCGGGAAGAACGCGGATGCCATTAATCTGCCGCATGGCGTCCGTCATCGTCAGCATGTTGGAATCTTCCATGCGCTGCTGTGTGATGACAGAAATGGAGTGCGGAATATCCTTCAATGCGACGAGCGTTTTACCCCATGCCTCTACGGCGGGTGCGGTATAGGAGCGTGGCGTTCCATAAACACGCAGGTTCTCTGTTCCGCCGTCTACGGTCGAGGCCAGATCGGGGCTTTGGGCCACGGGTGCTTCAGCAATAGCGGCTGTAGTTTCCGGAGAAACCATCGGCTTCCCGCAGACCTGCCGTCCCCCCGCATCTTTGTGCTGAATGCGGCAATGAGACATTTTCTGGCGTGTTTTCTCTCCGCGTTCAGCAGCCTGAGCATCAGGAGCGGAGCCCATCAGGACAGTCCCGCAAAGAAGGGCAGACCCGGAGACCGAGAACTTCAGGAAACGTCTGGATGCGTCAATGCCGTGATGTGTCATAAAACCTGCCCAGAAAAAATAACTCTGCCGCACAATTTGTTTCGATTTGACAATATAACGCTGCAGCATGACACCCGGACTGGTTTCACAGATTGAACCGGGCGTTGTGTACCGTGCGCCTCTCTGAAAGAGAAGGCGACGCGCGCTAGGAAACCAGGTCGAACCCTGTCTCTTCAACAGTTTCAGCCAGCCCCGCAGGAGTTGCCACGTCGGGATCGTACGCCACCGTAACCTGCCCCCCAGCCAGTACGACTGTAACCGCTGAGACGCCGTTTACGTGCTCCAACGCCTCGCGCAGACGCTTGGCACATCCTTCGCAGGACATTCCTTCCACTTTGAGATGTGCTGTCTGCGTCATGATCATTGTCCTTCCGGCTTACTCAGTATCCTTGGAATACTGCGATTCTTTCATACCCCTGTTGGGTATATGTTTTTCTCCTATGCGGTTTGCGGGCGGTTTTGAAATTAAAATCGTTAATATAACGTATTAAATAATGTGTACGGATGGGGGGTATCCAAGAGAAATCCTGTCTCCCTCCTTTTTGTGTATGCTCTGTGAGTGAAATCTCTCTTCCATTCATTCCCTGCCTGGGTATAGGATCATTGCAGGAGGCAGGCGAAAGGACATCCAGACGCCTGTGGAAGACAGGGATCTGTGATGCTCAAAACGCATACCCGGACATGGCTTGGCATCATTGCCTGCCTGCTGATGCAGGTGGGACTGATGGCTGGTGCCTTTCCGGCGCATGCAGCATCCCGGGCACACGCCATGGCCATACCGCACTGCGCATCCATGACTCACAAGACGTCTGATGCCTACGACAAGCACAGTATGCCGGGCCTCGGAACTCCCATTCTCCATGATCATCGCCACGCAGGGCATGGACAGGGCTGCTGCCACATCCATTCCGTGTCGGCTGAGCCTCTCTTGACGCTTGCGAACACACCCTCATTGTCGGCGCACCCTGCGATTGCCAGACGCTTTGCCAAAACAGGCCACACATCGCTGTCTGGAACAGACTGGATTCCGACGCCACCTCCCCCCAAACAGCTGATTTCCTGAAACGACCCGATCCGCAGCTTTGCTGCGGCTGGAGTGTGCATCCGTGCGCTCCGGTTTTCCTGCACCGTTTCCCGGTTTTCAGCTGATGCCTAATTCATTCGACCTCATACGCCCCCTGACGCGGCGGCGTTTTGTTACGAGCCTCGGTGCGGGAGCGTGTCTGGGCGCCCTGCCTCACAAAGCACAAGCGAGCACTCGCACGTCTACGGGCCTTCTGCCTCTCACCCCTTCCAATGTCTGGGATCTAAAGGTCAGCCGAACGCATATTTCTCTCGATGGAAAATCCATGCATGCCCCCAATATTGGTGGAACAGTGCCTGGCCCCATCCTGCGCTGGAAACAGGGCGAAACCGTTACACTGAATGTCTCAAACGCGCTGGATGAAACAACGTCGATCCATTGGCACGGCATCCGCGTCCCGTCCTATATGGATGGCGTGCCGGGCCTGAGCTTTGCGGGCATCCCACCGGGCGAGACTTTCAGCTATCGCTTTCGCCTGCATCAGAGCGGCACATATTGGTATCATAGCCATTCCAACATGCAGGAAGCGATGGGACTGTATGGCGCCATCGTCATTGACCCCATTCGTCCTGATCCGAATGCCTGCGACCGGGATTATGTCATCTTTCTGGGAGAATGGACGGATGTCATGCCCCATGACATCGTCAGCAATCTCAAAATGCAGGATGACTATTACGTCTTCCGTCAACGCACGGCCGCATCCTTTCCCAAAGAAGCCCGTGACGCAGGGAGCGCCATGGCCGCTCTGAAGGACCGGCTTGCCTGGTCCCGGATGAACATGGCCGCAACCGATATCGCGGATGTTTCAGGGGCTATCTACACCTATACATTGAACGGCAACGCGCCAGACATGAACTGGAACGGCCTGTTCCGCCCAGGCGAGCGTGTGCGTCTGCGCTTTATCAATGGCGCCACCATGACTCTGTTTGACGTGCGGATTCCCGGGCTCGAAATGCTCGTCGTTCAGGCGGATGGCAACGACGTGGAACCAGTTCCGGTTGATGAATTCCGCATCGGCGTGGCGGAGACATATGACGTCATCGTTCAGCCCAGGGAAGACCGGGCCTATACGATCTTTGCTCAAAGCGAAGACCGAACAGGCTTTGCCCGCGGCACACTGGCGCCTCGCCCCGGCATGAGTGGGCTTATCCCGCCCATGGACCCACGCCCCGTCCGCACCATGGTCGACATGGGTATGGGCAACATGAAGCCGGGAGAGAGCATGGACCACATGGCGATGCCCGGAATGGACCATGGCACGGACATGAAGAACATGCCTGGAATGGATATGTCTCACATGGACATGAGCCATATGGGTCATATGTCCATGCAAAAGATGGAAATCGACGATCCTGGGCCGCCGCCGATTAATGTCGAAAACCAGAACGTCGCGATGATGCCGATTGATCGGACAAACAGCCCAGGGGATGGGCTGGAAAACAATGGCCGACGCGTCCTGAATTATGGGCAGCTTCGCGCGACACGACCGGGCGCAGACCGCAGGCCTCCATCACGTGAGATTATCCTGCATCTGACGGGAAACATGGATCGTTATATCTGGGGCTTTAATGGCCGGAAGTTCTCAGAGTCCGGACCAATCCGCCTCAAAAAAGGAGAGCGTGTCCGCTTCACACTGATCAATGACACCATGATGGAACACCCGATCCATCTGCATGGCCTGTGGAGTGAACTGGAGAATGGCCAAGGCGATTATCGCCCTTACAAGCACACCATCATTTCACAACCGGGATCTCGCATGAGCTATCTCGTGACGGCAGATATTCCCGGCATGTGGGCCTATCACTGTCATCTGCTCTATCACATGGATCTGGGCATGTTCCGCACTGTGGTGGTGTCATGAAAGCCGCCTGGGCAGCAACCATGCTTCTGGCTGGAACCGGTATGGCTTATGCCGAAGACACCACGCAGTATCACGCCGCGGATGCTCCGGTTCCGGGCGCGGTCACGCATCTTGGCAACATCATGCCCGTGATGATGGACCAGAGCAGCTGGTTCCATGGCATTCTGGAGCAGGCAGAAGGGCGCTATGCCCCCGCCGGCACTGATTTCCGCTGGGACGGTGAAGTCTGGTACGGCACGGATTATGACCGACTCTGGATCAAGTCTGAAGGTACACTTGAGAAAGGGCGCCTGAGCGATGGCCAGCAGGATATTCTCTACAGCCGCGCCATTTCCACCTACTGGAACCTTCAGGGAGGCGTGCGTGTTGACCTGGATGATGGTCCGACCCGGACGTGGGGGGCCTTCGGTATTCAAGGGCTGGCCTTATACCAGTTCGAGTTCCAAGCCACAGGGTATGTCAGTGATCGTGGGCGCTTCGGTGCCCGCGTCGAAGGATCATACGATTTCCTGCTGACCAATCGCCTTATTCTCCAGCCTCAGGCGGAGTTCAATCTCTATACGAAGTCTGATCCAGCCCGACAGGCAGGCGCAGGCCTGTCAGACGTCGATGCCGGGCTTAGGCTTCGTTACGAGCTATGGCGAAAATTCGCGCCTTATGTGGGCGTTACATATTCCGGCCACCTGACACAGGCCCGCAGAATCATACGGGATCAGGGCGAGAAGCCCGGCTCGGTACGCTTCAGCCTCGGCATCAGAAGCTGGTTCTGATCTTCACTTTTCAGGAGTTCTCATCATGAAAAAAGCTCTTCTCACTGCTTCCGCTCTTCTGTTCGCCACAGCGGCATATGCTGCCCCCAGCCACACAGCCGAACCAAAGGCACCAGTGGCCGTAAAGGCAGATCCTCTGGCAGGCCTGACCATGGATCAGCAGATGGAACTCTGCGAGCGCCTTGAAACCCTCAAGACGCAGAACAAGCCCCTGGCGCCGAAGATGCAACAGCAACTCAAGGCCTGTCAGGCGATGAGCATGGACGCTCCTTCTGATTCAGCACCAGACGCGACACAGGACCGCTAAATCCACCGATGGAAAAGAGGAGGCGTCAGCGCATCATCCGGCGCACGACCTGCAAAAGCTCGTCAATCGCCTCTTCACCGCCGTCCGTCTGCACGGCTTTCCTGACACAACCATTAGCGTGCGTGGACAGGATCTGGATGGAAACACCGTCCAGCGCGGATTTTATGGCAGAGATCTGTGTGAGAATATCAACGCAGTAACGGTCATCCTGAACCATGTTCAGGATACCACCAACCTGCCCCTCGATCCGACGAATGCGGTTCAGCAGCGCCTTCTTCTGAGGCTGCTCGACGCGCTTCTCACCGGGTATCTCACTGGTGGCACAATGCACACAGCCGTCTGCCGGAATCTCGTCTTCTCTCGTCATACTCTTCATAGGTCACGGCTCCTCTGCGGTCATGCGAAGGCGTTCATAGCATCTCCACGCTCATTCCGACCATTCAGCCCTATCAGACGGGCTCTTTCTGGCGTTCTTGAGGCGGCCCACATGATATCACGCAAGAAAAATCCTGAGGCACACAGTCAATAAGTAAACTGTGGATGCAAATAATTCTCATCTCTCTCTTTTCGCTCCCGTCGGATGAGCCTATCTAGGGAAACGGCCAGCACGCCCAAGGGAGAGCTGGGAGGCACTGGGATAAGAAACTGATGTGGTATCTGAATACACTCTCCAAGGGAGATCATGCCGTTATTGATCGGGTCGAAGAGCTGACACTGGCAGACCCCATTTCTGCCCGCCTCGGTGAACTTGGCTTTGTTCCGGGCGAAAGAGTGGAAATTGTAGCGACCGGTCCAATCGGCGCAGACCCTATTGCTGTTAGTCTTGGCACATCCCGTTTTGCGCTCCGCAAAGGAGAAGCAGCGCGTATTGTTCTACGCCGCCCAGTCTGACCATCATAATGACGTCTCCCGCCTCGCCGTCTCCTGCGTCTCATGTGTTACAAACTGCCCTTGTTGGAAACCCGAACTGCGGCAAGACTTCGCTTTTCAACCAGTTGACCGGGAGCCGTCAGAAAGTAGCGAACTACGCTGGCGTCACTGTCGAGCGAAAAGAGGGCTTTTTCTCCACGCCGCAAGGTCGCCCTATCCGCGTTCTGGATCTTCCTGGTGCTTACAGTCTGGCCTCTACGAGCCCGGATGAGGACGTCACGCGCGATGTCTGCCTGGGACAGCACCGTACTGAAAAACGCCCCGAACTTCTGATCAGCGTTATTTCTGCAACCAATCTTCGGCTGCATCTGCGCTTTCTGCTGGAACTTCGTCAGCTTGAAGTCCCCGTAATCGTTGCGCTCAACATGATGGATGAAGCCAAGCGCAATGGCATGACCATTGATATTGCCGGGCTTGAGCAAGAACTCGGCATGCCGATTGTGCCTGTCATCAGCCTGAACAGGCAGGGTGTTCAGCCTTTATTGGAAGCTTTGGACCGCCCTCTTCCGCCTCCGCCAAAAGCGCTTGTCCTGGACGCGGACCTTCATGCTGAAGTCCGGCGTCTGCTTCAGGCTTATGTTACGGATCGCTCTGCTGGTCATGCCAGATTAGTCGATCGGCTGGATCGCTGGTTCCTGCATCCAGTCTGGGGCCCGGTCATTCTGCTGGTCGTGCTGTTTGTAATGTTCCAGACAGTCTTTGCCTGGGCCCAACCCCTCATGGATGCTCTGGAAAGTGGCATTACCATGCTTGGGGATTTCATCCTCAGGCCACTGCCTGACGGTGTCTTGCGGAGCTTACTGGCTGATGGCGTTATCGCGGGCGCAGGAACAGTCATTGTTTTTCTCCCGCAAATCCTGATTCTCTTCCTGTGGATTCTGGCCTTGGAAGAATCTGGATATCTGCCCCGTGCAGCATTCCTCTTGGACCGTGTCATGGCTTTGGCGGGACTGAGTGGCCGGTCTTTCATCCCGCTTCTTTCCAGCTTTGCCTGCGCCATTCCCGGCATTATGGCCGCACGCACTATCCAGAACCCGAGGGATCGACTGGTCACGATTCTGATTGCTCCACTCATGACGTGCTCCGCCCGTCTGCCAGTTTACACACTGCTGATTGGCGCATTCATCCCGCACAAAACAGTTCTCGGAATTTTTGGAATTCAGGGGCTGGTTCTGTTTGGGCTCTATGCTCTGGCGATCGTCAGCGGCATCATCGTCGCCCGCATCATGACGCGTGGCGTCAAATCAGAAGAACATCCACTCCTTCTGGAGCTCCCCCCGTACCGGCGCCCTAATCTCAAGAGCCTAGCGCTCGGTCTGTGGCAGCGTGCTGTGATGTTCCTGTCACGGGTTGGTACCATCATTGTATCGCTGAATGTCCTGCTCTGGGGGCTATCCAGTTTCCCACTTCCCCCCGCCGGCGCAACCGGTGCTGCTATTGACTACAGCCTTGCGGGCCGGATTGGCCACCTGATGCTCCCGATTTTTGCTCCCATAGGTTTCAACTGGCAGATCTGCGTTTCCCTGATTCCCGGCCTCGCTGCACGTGAAGTCGCCGTCAGCGCGCTTGCAACAGTCTATGCACTCGGGGTGAGTGAAGACGCTGCATCCGCGAAGCTTCTACCACTTCTTTCAAGCCAATGGAGCATTGCTACCGCTCTCTCGCTGCTGGCATGGTATGTTTATGCCCCGCAATGCATCTCGACTTTGGCTGTCATGCGACGGGAAACCCGGTCCATGAAAGTCGTTCTGGGAGCAACAGCATATCTTTTTGGTTTGGCATATGTCGCAGCCTTCATCGTCTATCACGTCGCCAGGGCTGTCACAGGAGACGCATGATGATTGAAACAATCGTTGCCATTCTACTGGTCAGTATCGCAGCACTCTACTGGTATGCACGTCTCTTTCCAGTAAGCTGGGGGCGCCTGAAAAATGCGTGCGGCTTTCAGACACACACACCTGTTCCGGCCCCATCAAAAGGGTGCAGCAGTTGCAAAGCGTGCAGTGGAAAATCAGGAGGGTGTCACTGAGGACACCTTCCTTGGATTTCAGAGACATTGCTCCATGTGCAGGTGGGTGTTTTCTAAATCCTTAGACAAACCGGAACTTTGTATTCCCTACAAAATACCCGTACAAAACTCTGACCGTCCCCAGCTCAGAGTAAAAGTTCTTGTTCAAATTCAATTTTCTACCGAGCTCAGTCTTTAGTCGGGTAAAAGCTTATATATTTCCCCTTCTGCTTGGCATTACTCTGGCTTTATGGACATTTCCTCTTCCCTTAATATCCGGGAAGCTTCCTCCTGTGGCTCAGGCAGCCCGAGGGGATGTCATCCAGCACATGATCGGACAAGCCTACTTCCTGAGGCAGGACTGGCATTTGCCTCTCCTTGTTGCAGACCGTCTAGTGGCTCCTGCTGGCACCAATATCGCCATGACAGACAGCATCCCGCTCGAGGCTCTGTTGCTTAAAGCACTGCATATTTTCTTTCCCGGAATGCAGCAGGGCATAACGTTATTTCTCGCCTTATGCTGGTGCCTTCAGCCCATTTGCGCTGTGTTCGCACTACGGTCGATGGGAGAGAAACGTCTGCTTCCTGCCATAGCCGTCAGTTTACTCAGCGCTTGCTTCCCAACGTTCTTGGCCAGAACTAGCCACACCGCCCTTTGCGCCCACTGGATTCTTCTTCTCGCCATAGGGCTGTATTTCAGAGCTGTTCAGCCGCAGGGCTCCTCCAAGCCTACGTGGGTTCTGGCAGCGCTAACAAGTTTGACCCTTCTGGTGCATCCTTATCTGATGGTGATGGTAGGAGCGCTTCTGGGTGCAATTCCATTATCCATTTTCTTCAGAGAAAAACGCTGGAAAGCATGTAGGTCCAGCGCAGCAGCAGCCTTGGCAGCTGGAGCAAGCATTCTGCTGGCAGGAAAAGTTTTGGGCTACTGGGGTGGCGCCAGCGGAGGGGGCTATGGAATCTACTCCATGAACCTCGCATCACCGTTCTGGCCGGCCCGGTCCAGCCTGTTCTTGCAGGCTACACAAGCAGAAGCTGATGCCACCGGGGGCCAATACGAGGGATATCAGTATCTCGGAGCCGGCCTTCTCTTTCTCCTGGCCATGCTTTTATGTCGCAAAAAAGGATGGACCCTTTTCCGTCAGAGCATGACCCGAAATATTGGTCTTTTGCTTGCCTGTCTGGCTCTGACAGTCATTGCTCTCTCCAATAGAATATACTTCTTTCATACTTTGCTCTTCCAGACGCACATCATGGTTCCTGGCGCTGAACAAATGCGCTCATCAGGACGTATGTTTTGGCCAGTCGCTTATGTCATTCTCCTTGGAGCAGTCTGGGGCGTCTGCAAGGTATGGCCTCGGGGGGCGCCTGTCCTCCTCAGTCTGGCTGCTATTTTGCAATGGGTCGACACACGCGATTTACGTCAGTCTGACCGCATGGCTGAGGCTCAGTTGCTAAGTCCTCCATTAGCGGCTGATAGTCATTTGTTTGAAATAATGCATGCCTTTGAGCATGTTGAAATTTATCCTCGCCTTGAATGTGATGCCACGAGCCTTGAAGAGGATATGCCGCTTATCTATGCAGCCGCTTATCAGAATGCATCCGTCAACACGATGTATACGGCTCGTTCACTCCCGGAAGGCGCATGCCATCTCGCCCAAGAAAATCCCCATTATCTCGACGATAAAACCCTTATCGTTCTTAATGGCCCGCACCGCCTGGCAAATGCATCGTCTTGGATTGACCGTACACAGGCCAGTTGCGGAGCAGTGAACACTCTCATCCTCTGCGCCAAAAAAAATCTAAATTTACCCTCTGTACCGTCCTCAACACCACTGCCTCTCAATCAGACAATTTTCACGTCATCAAATTACCCGCTCCACACAGAGCTTCTGGAAAGCGGTTGGTCCGGGTCGGAGGACTGGGGAACGTGGAATGAAGGACGCCAAGCCTTTCTGTTTCTTCCCGTACCTAAAGACACCAAAACAGTTACAGTAATTCTGAATTTGCAGGCGGCACCAGGAGAAACGAAAAAAGTAAAAGTGTCCTTACATGACCAGGTTTTAGCTGAGTGGTCTGTATCCCCAGAAAAATCAGAATATTCTGTAACAATTCCCACACTTTCTACCGAAAATATTCACCTGAAACTGGATGTTGATCACCCAGTGCATTTGCCGACAGATCCACGTTTTTTAGGAATTGGAATTTCAAGCGTAAAAATAGTAACCCCAAACTGAAGAAATAATATCAGTTATAGATTTTCCTCAAAACATAAATAGGGCGCTGCTTAGTCTCCATATAGATGCGCCCTATATATTCTCCCAACATCCCAATGCTGATAATTTGAACGCTACTAAAAAGAGTAATAGCAGCAAAAAGAGACGCATACCCGGGGACTGGGTTACCCCAGAAGATTGTACGAATTATAATAAAGAAACCATACACGAGAGCACACAAAGCTCCCATTGTTCCAAGATAAGTCCAAAGACGTATGGGAATAGTTGAAAAGCTTGTGAAGCCCTCTAAAGCAAAATTCCAAAGTGAAAAACCTGAGAACTTTGTCGTTCCAGCTGAGCGAGGCAACCGAGCATAATCAACAGTAACGGTGCGAAAGCCTACCCACGCAAATAGACCTTTCATAAATCTCTGGCGCTCCGGAAGCCGCTTGAGCGCATCCACGACACATCTGTCCATCAAACGAAAATCTCCAACATTTTCGGGGATCTGGATATGTGAGATTTTACTGTGAAGCTCGTAGAACCAAGCCGCTGTCTTCCGCTTCAGAGTGCTGTCGGTGGAACGATCAACACGTCGCCCTAATACAACCTCAGCCCCTGCGCGCCAAGCCTCTACCATCTGAGAGATCACCTCAGGAGGATCCTGCAGGTCGGCATCAATGATAACAACAGCATCACTATCCACAGCATCCAACCCGGCTGTTAATGCTGCTTCTTTACCAAAGTTTCGAGATAGTTCGAGAATTCGAAACCTAGGATCTTTTTGTGAGAGATCTAATAATTGAGCGAGTGTCGCATCACTGCTTCCGTCATCAATACAGACAATCTTCCACTCTATTGAGGGAATTTTTTCTAAAACAGGAATGATCTTGTTTGCAAAAATTGTGATCACACCTTCTTCATTATAAAAAGGAACGATCAAGGAAATAGTCTTCAACACACATTACATCCTTCGAAGTCTCAACAATCTTCAAAAGAGAAGGGATTTTTATTATTCGAATAACAATTCTCTGATAGGTTTTATTACAGATGTCAACAAAATATTATGTTCATTAACAGACGAATGCTAGTCGTTCATGCGTTTTCTGATGATTACAAGAGTCAGCCGATTGGGGGCTCGG
>NZ_JBDOBO010000010.1:0-66377 GCF_047723935.1 Gluconobacter sp. | reverse complement strand
TGCGGATGCCCTTTTCGACAGCCGGGATGTATTCCTTCGGAACCGTACCGCCAACGACCTTGTTGGTGAAGATGATCTCGTCCGGCTTGTCAGACGGAGCGAACTCAATCTTGACTTCAGCGTACTGACCCGAACCACCCGACTGCTTCTTGTGGGTGTAGGTCTCAACGTGCGGCTTCGTGATCGTCTCACGATAAGCAACCTGAGGTGCACCGATGTTGGCATCAACGCCGTATTCACGACGCAGACGGTCAACAATGATGTCCAGGTGAAGCTCACCCATGCCCGACAGGATGGTCTGACCCGTTTCCTGATCGGTCTTGAGGTGCAGGGACGGATCTTCAGCCGTCAGCTTCTGCAGTGCCAGCGTCATCTTCTCGACGCCGTCCTTGGTCTTCGGCTCGACAGAGATGTCGATAACCGGAACCGGGAACTGCATACGCTCCAGAACCACCGGATCAGCGGCATCAGCCAGCGTATCACCCGTGACCGTGTCCTTCAGACCAACGAACGCAGCAATGTCACCCGCACCAACGGACTTCACTTCCTGACGCTTGTCAGCATGCATCTGGAACATGCGGCCAACGCGTTCCTTGTGACCCTTGGTCGTGTTCAGGATTGTATCGCCAGCGTTCAGCACGCCGCGATAGACGCGAACGAAGGTCAGCGTGCCGTACTTGTCGGAGATGATCTTGAAGGCCAGGCCAGCAAACTTGCCATCCGGATCGACAGGAACGATCGGCAGGAAGTCTTCGTCAACCTCTTCGCCTTCCGGCGGAGCAATACGGATGCCTTCAACTTCGTCCGGAGCCGGAAGATAGTCGATGACGGCATCGAGCAGAGGCTGAACGCCCTTGTTCTTGAACGCCGTACCGCACATGACAGGACGGAATTCGCCGGAGATTGCACCCTTCTTGATGCACTTCTTCAGCGTGGCGATGTCAACATCGCCCTTCTCGAAGTACTCTTCCATGGCGTCGTTATCAACGGCAAGAGCGGTGTCAAGCAGGGTCTGGCGAGCTTCCTCAGCCTTTTCCTTCAGGTCAGCCGGGATCTCTTCGTAGTGGAACTTGGCGCCGAGTTCGCCGCCTTCCCACACGATGGCACGCATCTCGACCAGATCGACAACACCAACGAAATTTTCTTCAGCGCCGATCGGCAGCTGCAGCGGAACTGCAACGATGTCCAGCTTCTCTTTCAGCGTGCTGAAAGCGTAGTAGAAGTCTGCACCCGTACGGTCGAGCTTGTTGATGAAGATGATGCGCGGCACGTTGTAGCGGTCAGCAAGACGCCAGTTGGTCTCGGACTGCGGCTGCACACCAGCAACACCTTCGATGACGAAGATGGCGCCATCGAGCACGCGGAGCGAACGGTTCACTTCAATGTTGAAGTCAATGTGGCCCGGGGTGTCGATGATGTTGATGCGGTGGTCGTTCCACTCACACGTCACGGCAGCCGAGGTGATCGTGATGCCACGCTCACGCTCCTGCGCCATGTAGTCGGTGGTGGTGTTGCCTTCGTGGACCTCACCGATCTTGTGAGAGACACCCGTGTAATACAGGATACGCTCGGTCGTGGTGGTCTTACCGGCATCGATATGCGCGGTAATACCGATATTGCGAATCTTCGAGAGAGCCGATTTGGCTTCCTGAACGCTTTCGGACACGGAGAACCTCCAAAAAACAATAAAAGGTGTTTCAGTCTGGACTGAAACACCTCCGCTGCGGCTCGTTAAAGCCGAACCTGATTTGTCCCAGTGGCGGCTGAATGACCCAGACCGCCATGGTTTTCAAGAGTAATCTTTATGACCCGACATCAGCCGGGAAGATTTCTCAGGCGGTCTGTGCAGCCTTGCGTTCCTGAACGCGCAGGATACGACGCTTGATGACCTGAGCTTCTTCAGGAAGCTTGCGGTTTGGCGTTCCCAGCAGGAACGAATCCAGCCCACCATTATGCTCGATCGTACGGATACCATTGGTGGACAGGCGCATGCGCACTGACGAACCAAGAATATCGGAGATCATCGTGGTCTCCTGCAGATTCGGGAGAAAACGACGGCGGGACTTGTTATTGGCGTGGCTGACGTTATTGCCCGTCAGCACGCCCTTGCCCGTGACCTGGCAACGGCGAGACATGGTAGCACTTTCCTCGATGCTGGATGACGCAGGACAGCGGAGGCCCGGCGCGTTCCGTAAATCAGGCGCGGCTTATCGCGAACGAGAGGGCTTTCGTCAAGCCCTCATGACCGCTTCTCCTGCCTGAACCGACCACATTCTTGCATAATAACCGTCTTTTTGAAGCAATTCCGTGTGCGTTCCGCGTTCGACTACCCTGCCTGCATCCAGCACAACAATCTGATCAGCGTCCTGCACTGTGGACAGACGATGCGCGACGATCACTGTTGTCCGGGAAAGAGAAAGCGCACGCAACTCCTGCTGTATCGCGGCTTCCGTCCACGTATCAAGCGCGCTCGTCGCCTCATCAAGAAGCAGAATGCGTGGGTCCTTGAGAAGCACACGAGCAATTGCGACGCGCTGTTTTTCGCCTCCTGAGAGTTTCAGTCCCCGCTCTCCAACGACTGTGTCATATTTTTCTGGCAGCTCATTAATAAAGTCGTGGATTTGCGCACGGGTGGCTGCGAGTTCGACCGCAGATTCAGGAGCAGACGGATCTCCATAGGCAATATTTTCGCCAATCCCTGCGTTGAACAAAACTGTGTCCTGCGGGACGGTTCCAATCACTCGTTGCAGATCTTCCAGCGCCACATCCCGCAGGTTTTTCTTGTCAATAAAGATAGAGCCCGATGTCGGATCATAAGCGCGGGTCAACAGACGCCCGATCGTTGATTTTCCCGAGCCCGTATGCCCAACGATTGCCAGAGATGTCCCCGCCGGAATATCCAAATTAATATCATGCAGGATTTCGCGGGAGGGATCGTAACTGAAGGAAACATGCTCGAACCTGATCGCAGCAGGACCACCTGTCGCAAGCTTGACGGGCAAGGGTGCTGGATTTTTCGCCTCAACGATTTCTGAGTGCGTACCAAGGAGTTCGAGGTAGTTTTCAAGATCTACCCGGGCATTTCTCCAGCCCGCACTGACGTAATTCAGCGCTCCTACAGAACTATAGAGCCCTCGAAGGTAGCTACCGATCAGAACGAACTGTGCGACACCAATCCTGTGCTGCACGATGTCATGAGCTGCCAGCAACAATATGACCGCGGTTGCCCCCGCAATCAGCAGGCTTCGCGCCATCTGGGAAAGGCCGACCAATCGTTTCAAACGAATTTCAGCGTTCTTCAGAGCGACGCGCGACCGGTCGTAGCGGAGAATTTCCTGATGACTGTTGGCAAAACTGCGAACTGTTTCGAAATTTAGCATACTATCAACAAGTTGATACTGCGCCTGACTGTTCGCTGTATTCCGCGCACGCCGAGCTGTCATTCTCATACGTGTAAAAACGTAAGACACAGCCGCATAGACCCCGATCCCGCCGACAGCCACTACGACATACCGCCAGTCAAAGATCCGAAACACAACGAAAAGCGTCATCATCAGTTCGATGGTGTTTGGCAGAACGTTGAAGAGGACAAGACTGAGCAATGTGCCAATCGCATCCGAGCCACGATCCAGTGTCCTCGTCAGAGCCCCCGTCTGCCGATCAAGGTGAAACCGGACGCTCAGGGCGTGAAGATGCTCCAACCCCACCAGTGCAACACGCCTCTGCAGATCAGCTTCAATAGGCGCAATCAGCATTTCACGGAGCGGCGTCGACAGTCCTGCAACGACCCGGATGATCGCGTATTGGCCAATTAACCAGAACGGGACAGCCAGCAGCACCTGATGCTCTGACAACGCCGACACCATCCGACTGAATAGCCAGGGGGTCGCAACTGTCGTCCCGCTTTCTACAAGAAGCAGAACCATCGCCACCCCGACCCAGAACGCCGTAAGGCCAGGGTTTTCAGGGCGGATTTTTTTCCAGAGTTCTTTGAGAGACAGGCTTTCCGATTTCGAATCGTGTTTCTTTGACATGCCAGACTATGAGAAAGAGAGGCTCCGCTTTGCAATCGCTCGCGCGCATGCGAAACTTTCGATTGTGCTAGAAAAGTCCCCATTCCCGAATCTTGATCCGTTCCTCCGACATATAAAGGCCTGCAACAGCGCACGCCTTCCCGGCGGACGGCTCCCGTTTTTTTGTGCTGACGAGCAGATTGGATGGATTTCCCCCGAAACGTCCCTCCAGCTTGAATCTTTGGGATTGAAAACACAGGAAACGTTCGGCGTTGCCTCAGGAGAGGATTTGTTTCCCCTCTCCCAGACTCTTGCCAAACAGGGCGTGTATGCTTCGCATGATGAGCCCTTCGACGTTCGCAACGAGCAAGGCCATGTCATTGGGCGTGTTGACCGGGGTGCCATTCCGGTTCTGGGAGTAGCGGCAGAAGGCATTCATATGAATGGCCTCGTGGAGCATTCCACAGGCACAATGCTATGGATCGCCCGTCGGAGTATGTCCAAGCGTCTTGATCCTGGGAAACTGGACCATCTGGTCGCTGGCGGCATGAGTGCCGGGCTTAACCCACAGATGACCGTTATCAAGGAAGCTCAGGAAGAGGCTGGCATCCCGGAAGAGCTATCCCGCCGCGCCGTGCCCGTCAGCCGACTGCACTACGCCATGGACCGCCCTGAAGGGCTTAGAAGAGATGTTCTTCACTGCTACGACCTGATCCTGCCAGAAGATTTTGTCCCGGTAGCAGAAGATGGTGAAGTTGAGAGCTTTCATCTGATACCACTAACGGATGCATTCTCTCTCGTTCGGGACACCGATGACTTCAAGTTCAACGTCAATCTTGTTCTGATCGATCTGTTTATCCGGCGGGGTCTGTTCACTCCCAGCGAATGTACCATCCTTAAAAATGCACTGGCACAAACACACTCATGAAAAACCTCGGTCTCACTGCGCTGTTCCTCTCGCTTCCCCTTTTGGGAGGCTGCGTCGTCCCGGTGAGTGTCACGCCCGACCTCTGCCGCGAAATGCGTGCTCAGGATACATTGCAGATCAGAATGATGTTCGGGCAGATGCGCCCAGGCGGACTGCCCATAACGGATGATGAGTGGCAGACATTTGTTACATCCGAAATTACCCCCTATTTCCCGAGCGGTCTGACAGTTTTTAAGGCTGATGGGCAATGGATGAATACTGTGACCCATGTGGTTGGCAGGGAACCGTCCAGAATTCTCTGGGTTGTGACACCTCCCGACAAGAACCTTCAGCACAATCTCCGTGCAATTCAGGCCGCTTACCGGCAACAGTTCTCCCAACAGGCTGTGGGCCTCACCATCCAGTCCGGATGCTCGCTGTTCAACTGAGAACCTACGGGCATGGTGCAAACACTTCGCCAGTGCCCGAACGGATAGCGCGTCAGCCATAATTTCCGGCCACTATTTTCAGGACCCCCATGACCGATCAATTTCCTCCTCGTTCCCCTGAAGTCATTCCGGTGGAAGCCTCGGATTCCACCGGAACCATACAGCGGCGGGCGCGTGGGTTTCTGGCACTCTTTTTCGTGGCTATCGGTCTCTACACACTGAAAAATTTTCTTCCGGCTTTGTTATGGGGATGTGTATTCGCAATTTCCCTGTGGCCGCTTTATCAGCGTGCTGAGCGTCGAT
This sequence comes from Gluconobacter sp., assembly GCF_047723935.1. Classification (NCBI taxonomy): domain Bacteria; kingdom Pseudomonadati; phylum Pseudomonadota; class Alphaproteobacteria; order Acetobacterales; family Acetobacteraceae; genus Gluconobacter; species Gluconobacter sp. Next base: position 60,705 of record NZ_JBDOBO010000010.1, on the reverse strand, counting down.
TTGGTCGTAATGACTGGCTGCCTATGAGCTTCACGCTAGTTGTTGCTCTGATCTTTCTGGTCCCCGTTTCACTTGTTGGCGTCAAACTTGCCGACGAGATCAGAAGCGCATTGGAGTGGATTGAGGACGTACGCAATAACGGCATCCCGATGCCTGAGTGGGTTCCTCACCTTCCGTTCGTCGCTACGCAGGCAACCACCTGGTGGCAAAACCACATGACCAGCCCGCAACGGCTGTCACATCTGCTCCACTCAGTCGATGTCGCACATGGCATGCAAATGACAAAGCAGGTTGGGTCGCAGGTCGCGCGTCGGGGCACACTTTTCGCCTTCTCCCTGTTAACGCTCTTCTTCCTGCTAAAGGATGGTGATTACGTTATCCGCAAGGGGCTTGTCGGCTCACATCGGCTGTTTGGTGAGCAAGGAGAAAGCCTCGCCAAGCAGATGATCTCATCCGTTCACGGAACTCTCGCAGGGCTGGTTCTGGTTGGCCTAGGAGAAGGTGCGATCATGGGAGTTGCCTATATGCTGACAGGCGCTCCACAGCCGTTGCTCTTTGCCATGCTCACGGCTGTTGCCGCAATGATACCATTTCTTGCATGGCCAACCGTCGGATTGGTCGCACTCCTGCTCTTGGCCAAAAGCAGTATGATCGGCGCAATCGTGGTGATGGCCTTGGGTTCAGTCGTGATTTTTGTAGCTGACCACTTTGTCCGCCCCGTTTTAATTGGCGGCAGCACCAAGATGCCATTCCTCTGGGTTCTGCTCGGCATTCTAGGCGGAGCAGAAACATGGGGCCTTCTCGGCTTATTCCTTGGACCAGCAATTATGGCCGCACTGCACCTGCTGTGGACGCTCTGGACAGAAGAGCGCACAGATAAGACAAAGGCCTGAAAAGGCCTTTTACAAAAACATCATTTTTTTCAGGAAATTACCGCAGGACTGGTCGGGCAGGCGGGATTCGAACCCACGACCCCCAGTCCCCCAGACTGGTGCGCTACCAGGCTGCGCTACTGCCCGTTCGTCCTGCGGTGGCGGTGGTTTAGCAGCGTAAACTCATCACCGCAATGGGGCATCTGCCTTATACAGGAAGAAGACTTCTCAAAATCTGAAGTTCTTCCAGAATTTCCTTCATTTCAGAACGCAGAAATTCGTTTTCTGCATCCAGATGCCTGACAGACGCAGCAAGATGCTGATTCGCATCCTGAAGAGCCAGCACTTCTTCTGTGTCATAAATTGAGAAAGGCGCTTCGGCTTCGGCTTCGGCGAATGTCCTTCCTGTCAGGCACTCGTCAAGCACCCGGTCAGCCTTTTCTTCACGTTCAAGCGCTTCGCGATACTCTGAAAGCGATGCGTCTTCTTCGTCGTGAAGCACTGACGTCTCACTAACGGCGACACTCTCTTCTCTCAGTTCAGGAGCACCAGAGATTTCTGGCACCGCCGGGGCTTCGGGAAAGATAATATCATCCGCAGCGTCTCCTAAAACTGGATCCGCAACTGGTGCGGGCGCTGCATGAACACTCGCAATATTCTCCTCTGCGTTAGGAGAAACAGTGCGATTTTCTAGAGATTTCCGAGCTTTTTCTTCTCTTAAAACTCGCAGAACGCCTTGCCCCTTATAGCCCTGTACGTAGAGAAGATCGGAAATAAGACGAAGCGTCTCGACGTGTTCAGGGCTGTAATAACGACGCCCACTCTCCCCACGAAATGGCTTCACACCCGGATAGAGAGTTTCCCACGAACGCAGCCGATGCTGCGGAATATGGAGTTCCTCCGCAACCTCGCTGATAGTTCTGTAAGCGTCTGGGCCCTTTTTGATTTTCCCAGCGCCAGAATCAGCCAGATTATCGTCGGAGAGATCAGCACTATTAATCGAGCTGGTATCAATCATCTGCGTCGTCCACATCGTCAGCATGGCTTTCCACGCCATTCATCTGGTCCCGCAGAAGCTGCGAAGACCGAAACACCAAGACAGCGCGAGGCAAGATTGGAACCTCGACCCCGGTCTTGGGATTTCGCCCGATGCGTTCTCCCTTCTGGCGAACAGAGAAGGTCCCGAAGCCGCTCAGCTTCACGGATTCACCTGCTTCAAGTGTGGAGGAAATTTTCTCCAATACACTTTCCAGAATCATAGAGGAATCGTGCCGGGACAGCCCAACACGGCTATAGATGTGCTCGACAAGATTCGCGCGCGTGACTGTACTCATGACACATGCGTATCATGACGTTCAGAACAGTCAAAGGAATCAATCGTTAACCTTGAAAGACGATGCGCCGCATCACATGCGAACGAGCGCAGAACCCCAGGTCAAACCGCCACCCAGCGCTTCCATCAGAACAAGATCGCCCTTCTGGATACGACCGTCTCTGACAGCTTCATTCAGAGCCAACGGGATGGAGGCCGCAGACGTATTAGCGTGACGGTCCACTGTCACCACGACACGATCGGCAGGAAGAGCCAGCTTTTTGGCCATACCGTCAATAATACGGAGATTGGCCTGATGCGGTACAAGCCACTGAATATCCTGACCCGTCAGGTTATTGGCTTCCAACGCTTCATCAACAGCCTGGGAAAGCTTAACAACCGCATGACGAAACACTTCTCGCCCAAGCATTTTAAGATGTTGAGTCGTGCCTGCGCAGCCTACTGCCCCGTCAACGTAAAGAATGTCCCCAGATCGACCGTCAGAATGAAGATGGGTAGAGAGAACACCCTCACCTTCTTCAGCTCCGGCTTCCAGAAGTACAGCGCCAGCACCGTCTCCGAACAGAACGCAGGTTGTGCGGTCATTCCAATCCAGCAATCGGGAAAAGACCTCGCTTCCAATTACGAGAACCTTTTTTGCCAACCCTGATTGAATGAACGAATTTGCCGAGGCCAAGGCGTAGACAAAACCCGAACATGCGGCACTGATGTCGAAGCCGAACCCTCTGGTTATTCCAAGAAGGGCCTGCACCTGCGTTGCTACTGCGGGGAAAACCTGATCAGGCGTCGAGGTCGCCACAAGAATGGCATCAACTTCATCAGCACTTACACCGGCCTGTTCAAGAGCCTGGCGCGCGGCTTCGGCGGCCATGGATGCTGTGGTTTCATCACCTGAAACAATATGACGCTGCGTAATGCCAGTGCGCGTCCGGATCCATTCGTCAGATGTTTCGATCTTCTGAGCGAGATCATCATTCGTGACAATCGTACGTGGCAGATAGCCACCCACGCCTGTCAGGCGGGCACGAAGGGGACCGGACATAAAGTTTCTCAGCTCACAGGTTCTTGGGCGACCGTGCTGGTAGCAGCAGAAGCCACATCAGCTCCCAGCATACCGAGCTGATCCAGACGGGCACGGATCTTGTCGTTCAGGTTATGGGTTACGGCATCCATTGCGATATCGACGGCTGCGGCAAAAGCTTCACCATCTGCGCCACCATGGGATTTCACAACAACGCCATTCAACCCGACAAAAACAGCGCCATTGTAACGCCGGGGGTCAATCCATTCCCGCATCCGCTCCAGGCCGGGGCGGACCAGCAAATAGCCGATACGGGTCAGAAGGTTGGTTTCGAAAACACGCTTCAGCAGGCCGAAAGCAAGCTTCAAAGCCCCCTCGCCTGTCTTCAAAGCAACATTTCCCGTGAAGCCATCCGTGACAACCACATCCGTCGTCCCAGCGGTAATGTCATGGCCTTCAACAAAGCCATGAAACTGCTCCGCCAGAGCGCTTTCACGCAGACGTTCAGCGGCCTGACGCAACCTTTCGTCACCCTTAAGGTCTTCTGATCCGACATTCAGGAGCCCGACTGTAGGCTTCGGCAAACCCAGCGCGGCCTGAGCAAAAGCCTCGCCCATAACGGCGAATTCTACCAGATTTCGGGCGTCACACGCGATGTTAGCGCCCAGATCCAGCATAACCGTGTCACCGCGCGCAGAAGGCTGCACAGCAACCATCGCAGGGCGGGAAATTCCAGGAAGCGCTTTGACGATAATCTTGGCCAAGGCCAGCATCGCTCCGCTGTTTCCAGCAGAGACGACGCCACAGGCCTCGCCAGAGGATACAGCCTCCATAGCCATACGCATGGAAGAGCCACGAACGCGCAGAGCTGCGGTTGGCTTCATTTCCATTGGAATACTGGCTGGAGCGTGACGGATGTCACAGATGCGGGCAGCTTTGGGATATCGTGCCAGAGCCGGTTTCAAAACCGTCTCATCTCCGATCAGGAGCAGTCTGGCTGTCGGATGCCGATCAGCCGCCAGTTCGAGACCAGCGAGGACGATATCCGGTGCCCTGTCTCCCCCCATTGCGTCGACGGCAAGGGCATAAGGCCCTAGGGCCGCGGTGTCACGAACAGGCGTGACAGGCGCTTTAGACATTAAGACAGTTTCCCGGACAGCATCGCAGATGCGGATACCCCATCAGAGCATCCGCAGAAGAGATCAGGCGCGGACGGCCGTCTTCAGGCTCTTGCCTGCTGCAACAACTTCACGACCATCGTAATGACCGCAATGGCTGCAAACATGGTGCGGGCGCTTCAGTTCGCCGCAGTTCGCGCATTCTGCATGCGCTTCAGCCTGCAGGGCATGGTGGCTGCGACGCATGCCAGCACGGGACGGCGAGGTCTTTCTTTTAGGGACGGCCATGGCTTTTATGCCTCTTTCTGCTTCTGTGTCGGCACCCTTGCTCCGCTCCCAGCGGCATCCGGTGCCCCGTTGTTCGTCGTCTCGTATTTACGCCGAGTTCAGGCGGGCGGCTCTAGCAGAGCAAACGCAAACCCGCAAGCTAAAGCGAGGGATTTTATTCTTTTTTATCCCCGTTCTTCAGACCCACGAGCGCTGCAAATGGGTTTGGGCGGCGCTCTGACTCAGGCAGGTCCTCGGACTGATCGTCCCCTTCTTCCCCTTCCGCAGGGGCCACGTCAACAGCATTTTCCAGACCGGCACCCGGAAGACGGGGATATGGGTCCAGCATCAGGGCCAGTTGTTCGGCAGCGGCTTCGCCAATGTCCAGCGCCCTGCCATCATGCGGAACGTCGTCAGGGGCATCCAGATTAATGGAATCGATGTCGAATTCATCTTCCGGCATCTGGGATTCCGGAATGAACCGCAGAACAAAGGTCTCGGCGAGCACATCGTCAAATTTTTCTGCCGTGATGACGCATTCCTGTGTCACCTTTGCGCTCAGACGGCCCTGAGCAAGAATTTCGGTCTTGCTTTCAGGGGTCAGAACGAAGCGACACTCAAGATGATGCACTGCCGGAATACCAAACCGCCGCGCCAGGGCTTCACGCTCCTGCGGGGTTGCCGTCACGGTTTCTTCTGTTCCTGCCCCGACCCGACTCAGGGGGATACGACGTGAAAATTCGGGAGAATGAGACATTTGAGCACTCCATCCCCGGTTACATAGGGGAAATCGTTGACAGGCAGGTATCGTTTAAGGCACCCGCAGGGTTGAGCGGTTCTCTTGCACAGGATAGTTTCCGGTTCCATGAATAACGCATCTTTTCTGACGGCTAAAAGCAGAACACGTCTTGTGCAACGCCTTGGCCTCACCGGCTTGGCCTGTGCTCCGCTCCTTCTGGGAGGATGCTCGGTATTCAGCCCGATTCCCGAGCCGCGCGGTTCGCTTATCGAGAAGACCGACTATGCCCAGCTGGTGCCAGGCACCAGCACACGGTCTGATGTGCTCGACAGCCTCGGCTCCCCGACCGCACACGCAACCTTTGACGACAACACATGGATATACGTGTCCATGATCACGTCTCCGACGCCGCTCGGTTTTCCAACCGTGGACAAGCAGCAGGTTGTAGTTCTGAATTTCGACAATTCTGGCGTGCTGCGAAAGATGGACACCCTGAACCGCAAGGATTCCATCCGCGTCGGCATGGTGGGCGCCACAACCCCAACACCGGGCACCAAGACGTCGGTCATTCAGGAGCTGTTGGGTAACGTTGGCCGCTACAACCCAATGAGCAACATGAGCAGCACGTTTGGTGGCAGCCAAGGCCCACTGGGCAACCAGGGCACTGGCAATGGTGGTGCGGGTAATACCCTTCCCTGATCTTCCGCTTATTTTGGCAGGCTGAGCAGAATGCCCAGTCCGCCAAGCGGGCTTTCGAGCAATCTAATCGTGCCTCCATGGGCATGAATGATGTCGCGGACAATCGTCAGCCCCAGACCGCTTCCCCCATTACTTCCTGATCGCGCTGAGTGCAGAATTGTCTCTCGCTGATCAGGCGGAATGCCGGGGCCATTGTCTTCCACAGTAATCTCGACTCTTCGCTCCCCTTCCCAGAGCGAAATTCGCATGGCACCCCCATGCCGTCGGGCATTGTCTGCCAGATTGGTGAGCGCGCGCTTCAGCGCATCCGGGCGTACGGGTATTTCAATCCCTTCACGCCCTTCGACCCCCAGAACCTGACCGCCTGCACGTTTTGCAGCCACAGCGACCTCGTCAATAAGGGATCGTAAATCCGTTGGAACAGGGCGTTCAGATCCCTCTCCACGCGCAAAAGACAGGTAGCTGCCGATCAGCCGCTCCATATCTTCGATATCAGTGACCATATCCTGAATATCGGGCTGAATATCTTCCGCCTGGATGCGCCCCTTCGTCGGAAGCATTGCCATACTAAGGCGCAATCGCGTTAAGGGGGTCCGCAGATCATGGGAAACCCCCGCCAGGACCGCCGTCCTTTGCGCGACAAACCGATTAACGCGATCCTGCATGCGGTTGAACGCAATAGCAGCCTGACGCACCTCACGCGCGCCTTGCGGGCGGATAGCGCCCTCGTCGCGCCCCAATCCGAAAAGCTCCGCAGCCTGAGCAAGCCGACGGATGGCACGCACCTGATTGCGCATGAACAGTGCTGCAATAATGAAAAGAAGTGCCGAACTGCTGAATGCCCACGCAACGAACATCCAGATCGGGCCGATACTGAGCCTCTTATGAGGCGTCAGAACGTCCAGCACACCGTCAGGCAATGCTATAGAGACTCTGACGGTTTCCGGAACGGCAGACCAGTCTACAAAGAAAGGTCGCCCCAGCCCCTGATGCAGAGCACGCTCAAAATCATCATCAATCGGACCGAGGACGTGATTCGTTCCTTCACGACTTAAAGTCGCCTTCGGATGGAAAACGAATGCAAGCTGAGTTCTAGCTGAAGCATCCCGGAGAAGAGCCTCGCGTCGATCCTGCTCGGGGGTACGCTCCAGCATCGACATGACGAGCGATACCTCCCCCGTGATGCCATCAGAAAGGCGACGGGAGACGACATTCAGATATGTCCCGTAAAACAGGATCAGGGCGATTGCCTGCGTGACGAGTAGTGGCGTCAGAACGATCAACATGGATCGTCCCAGCAAAGAGCGCGGCAGAACACGTCGCAGCGGGCGATCCAGTCGCCCCCAGCGATCTTCAGATCCCGGGTTTGAGAACATAACCCTTCCCGCGAACCGTATGGAGAAAACGTGGCTCCTTGGGGTCAACTTCAATGCGCCGCCTGAGACGCGTTACCTGCACGTCTACAGCACGCTCGCCAATCTCATCCATGTCGAGCGCCTTGGCGATTTCCTCACGTGACATGACGACACCAGGGCGGGAGGTCAGCACTCCCAGCAGGGCAGCCTCTCCTCCCGTCAGATGAACAGGGCCATCCGGGCCAGTGAGGAGGCCACGCGGCACATCAAATTCCAGCACTCCAAGCCGCAGAACGGAGGGCACTTCGGAAACCGTAGATACGGCGGGCGTAATCCTTCGTAGATGTGCCCGCAGGCGAAGCAACAGCTCCCGCGGCTCAAACGGCTTCCCAAGATAATCATCAGCACCGGATTCCAACCCGTCGATCCGATCCGCAGGCTCTCCCCGCGCCGTCAGCAGAAGAATCGGCAACGACAGACCCTCAGCCCTGAGCGCCCGTGTTAAGGAAACACCATCTTCGCCCGGCATGGTGACGTCCAGAACGATGGCATCAGGCTGGATCAGTTGCAAAACCTCACGGGCCTGACGGGCATCCTGTGCCGTTGTGACCCGATAACCATTTTCGGCGAGATAGCGCTGCAAGAGCCTGAGCAGGCGCGAGTCATCATCGACAACGAGAATATGCTCGTCACTCATCGAAACCCTCCTCCCGGCGCAATCTGAAGAGGCGAAAGAACGCGCTTGAACCCCTCAACCGCCGTTACTCCTGCCTCCCTGTAAGCCTTCGTCATGACTTCACGGATCAGCTGAAAAAGCTGTCGCTCAATCGCCTCCCCCTCCGGCGTGAGTTTGAGCGGACGCTTGCGCCGATCATGACGGTCTTCTTCCTGCACCAGAAAGTTTCGATCACGTAGGTCTCCCAAGGCACGGCCCAGGGACTGCTTTGTAATCCCGAGGCTGGCAAGCAGAGCGCTGGGAGTGATCCCGGGATGAGCCGCAACCAGAAAAAGAATTCTGTGATGCGCCGAGCCCAGCCCATTCTCTCGCAGCAACGTCTCACACTCGGAATTGAGACTGCGCCACGCAAGCATGAGCGCTTCGTAGGACTGACGGATCTGTTCTTCACGGAGGTAAAGATGGGCAGTCGCAGAAGGTGGTCCGTCCGGAAGGCGCATTGTCACCGGACTATTTCCTCAACATACCCGAAGCGACTGAAATCCTCGATGCGCTGCGGGTACAGGATGCCATCCAGATGATCGTTCTCATGTTGAAGAACATTGGCATGAAAACCCACCGCCTCGCCTTCGACCACGTCTCCATTCTCATCCACACCACGATAATGGACCTTGGCATGACGGATGACATCACCCCTCAGCCCCGGAATCGAGAGGCAGCCTTCACCGCAAATCATCATCTCCTCACCAAGAGGTGTAATTTCCGGATTGATCAAAACACGCGGCAACATGGCCTGTTCAGGGTCCGAAACCCGGTTCGCCGGCACACGATAAACGAAAAGACGCAGGGGGTGATGAACCTGCGGAGCAGCCAACCCGGCACCATTCGCATCGACCATTGTGTCGAGCATGTCTTTGATCAAATGGCGGATTTCCGGGGATGTTGGGTCAGAAACAGGTTCTGCGACCTGGTGCAGGACAGGGTGGCCCATACGGGCAATCTTGAGCAGAGCCATGAGCTTCCTCGATCAGTTGCAGAACGTTAACGCATAAATCCGCCGCAGATTGCGCATGGATAAAAATCAGCACAAGCACCATCGAATGAATTGCACATCTCCAAAAGAGTGTGTTAAGGGCTCCATCCCAATTGGATTGCCATATCACGGGTGACGCTAAAGGCGGGCCCAGAAGGAGTTGACGGCACCGTGCAGGTACTCGTTCGTGACAATAATGTTGACCAGGCGCTAAAGGCGCTCAAGAAGAAGATGCAGCGCGAAGGCGTGTTTCGTGAGATGAAGCTGCGTCGCCACTTCGAGAAGCCCTCTGAGCGTCGCGCCCGCGAAGCAGCAGAAGCTGTTCGTCGTGCCCGCAAGATGGAGCGCAAGCGTCTGGAGCGTGAAGGCTTCTAAAGTCCTTCCCGTTATCTGAACGGACGAGAAAAGCCGCAGCCCTTGGGGGCGCGGCTTTTTTTATTGCCTTACACACCAAAATTCTGGGAGTTGCCTCCTCACCTTTTACGGCAAGGAAGCAGGCATCCCCCTTTCAGCGTGGATCCATCAACCTACGGCTCAGATAAATCGCCTCAAGAGCCCGCTCATGCGCTACTTCAGCGGCATTGACAGTCCCGGCGTGGCCACCTTCCGTATCTTCATAATAGAAGAAGGGTACGTGAAGCTCCTGAAGGCGCGCCGCAAACAGGCGGGCATGCACAGGGCCAACACGATCATCTCGGGTTGAAGTGAAAATGAATGGTGTTGGATAGCTTACATCTGGCTTTAAGGCCTGAAGCGGTGAGGTCTTATTCCAGAACGCTTTTCCCTCGGATGTAGACACACTTCCGTATTCAGCCGCCCATGAGGCGCCCGCCGCCATGTGCTCATAATTCAGCATATCGAGCAACGGCACACCAATGATGGTCGCGTTCCACAGCTCCGGATGCTGTGTGAATTCTACCCCCATCAGCAAGCCACCATTAGATCGCCCACGAATACCCAGACGCTTGGCCGATGTAATGTTTCTGGAAAACAGGTCTCGGGCTACTGATGCAAAGTCATCATAGGCATACTGGCGCCCTGCGTGACGCGCAGCTTCATGCCAGGCTGGGCCGAACTCTCCGCCACCCCGGATGTTTGCCATCACGTAAACCCCACCACGCTCGAACCACGTGATCCCAAGGTCTGGATGATAGACAGGCAGGTAAGAGAGGCCAAAGCCACCATAGGCGGTCATGAGCGTGGGGTTGGCACCATTCTTCGTCCAGTCTTTCGCATGCACGACAAAGTACGGGACCTGCGTTCCGTCTTTACTGGGCGCAAAAAGCTGCTCGACAGTGAGCTTGGACGAATCAAACAGCTCGGGCTGGCTATAGAGAAGCTGTGTGTTCTGCTTGGCTGTGTTGACGCTCCAGATCTGCGGCGGCTGAATGAAGCCTTCGAGCTGGAGATACGCTTCTGAGCTGTGGGGATCAGAAGAGACAATACTGGCGGCCATGTTCTTGGGCAGCTCAATGCTCCGCCCAGACCAATGGCCGTTCGAGGCCCGGCGATAGAGCATCAGTACGGGCTGAACATTGTCATACATAACAACGATCAGACCATCCTTGGTTGCCGCGATAGCGCCATCCATTCCATCCCCGATTGTCTGCCGCTGGGTCGGAGTGACAATGATCTCGGGGGCCTGAGGATGATCTGGATCTACCGCTACAACACTGTCCGCGGGAATAGTCCCCTTCGCCGTTGACCAGTCCTGAAGCAGATGGAAGACCAACTGCCCATCCTGATAGCTCAGACCGTCATATTTTTCCGGCATGGGAAGCTGGCTCGTTTTAAGCGTTCCCGGATCCAGGCGTTCAACTTCGCTATGGAAAAAATCCTTGTGCCGGTCGATCAGGACGACCTGATGCCCCTGCCCGTCCCGCAGGACAGTGGGAACGACTTCCATGTCCTGACCAGTTCCACGGAACACTTCCTGAGCCTGAGACAGGCTCTGCCCGCGCTTCAGGGCACGGACAACATATGGATACCCTGACGTTGTCAGACCGGCATCGGTCGTACCCCAGTCTCGAGAGACCAGAACTGTATCCTTATCGAGCCATGCGACCGCCTGCTTTCCGTTTGGCAGCCGGAAACCGTTCTGCACAAACTGATTGGTGGTCGTGTCGTATTCTCGTAGTTCGTGCGCGTCTTCGCCCGCATTGGATAGACCCAGAAGGCAGATCCGGTCTGCTGGTTCCAGACAGTTCAGCCCTTCCATCACCCAGTTGGCATGTTCAGACCGAGAGAGCTCATCCAAGTCAAAGCGCGTCTTCCATAGCGGATGTCCGCTTTTGAAATCAGCTTCTGAAGTACTTCTCCAGACCCCGCGGGCATGAACTTTGTCCTGCCAGAAATTCCAGATCTCTCCCGCCATTTGCGTGGGAACAGCGAGACGATCCGGTGACTGCTGAGCCGACAGGATCCGATCATAAAGCGGCTTGTATCTAGGGTCAGAAGCCAGAGCGTCCTGTGTTTTTTTATTTTCAGCCTTCACCCAGTGAAGAGCTACTCCGCCATCGACCTGCTCAAGCTGAGCCCTTGAGGGAGTGGCCGTAGCAGCCTGTACCGACGCAAAAGGAAAAAGAGGAAGTAAGAGACAGAGAGCCCGCAGTGCGGAGGGACGCATGCCTGATCCTTTCGGCCGTCATTCATAGTGATGACGGCATCGTAAAGATCACCCACGGGAAAACAACCTCACCCCACGGCAACGGCACTGACAGCCTCTTCCACCTCTTGGAAGGTCGGCATGAGGTCACAGGGAATGCTTTTGCGGCCGATTTCTACACTGACCTGGGGCGCATTCCCTTGCAGGTGCGCGACAATGACGGAACGAACCAGATCAAGATAAGACGCCTCTTCTTCCACAACGCCACCGAGACGGCCTGCAATCGGGGCAACAATGCCATATGCCAGCAGAATACCGAGGAACGTTCCGACAAGCGCACCAGCAATCATCTCGCCCAACACGATAGGAGGCTTGCTGATGGATGCCATAGTCTTGATCACGCCGAGAACGGCAGCAACAATTCCGAGAGCTGGAAGAGCATCGGAAACAGATTGCAGTGCGTGAGGAAGATGCATCTCCTCCCGCAGGTTCTTTTTAAGCTCCCGTCCCATCACGTCGTCCATCTGGAACGGATCTGTCGCATTCATGCCCGCCATACGCAGGTAATCGCAGATGAAGGAACAGACCTGTCCGTTATCGCGAATCTTCGGGAACGCCCCGAAGATTGTACTGCCTTGGGGATCTTCAATATGGCTCTCAATAGCCATCATCCCCTTGCTGGCTGCCAGCTTGGTGACGTGGAATAGCAGTCCCAAAAGTTCAAGATAATCCTGTCGACCGTACTGCGAGCCTTTCATGGCTTTCTTCAAGCCTGCCGGAAGGTGTTTCACAGCGGAAATTGAGTTGGCCATGACAAATGTGCCGATTGCGGCCCCCAGGATCGTCAGGAGCTCAAAGGGCATGGATGTAAGCAATGGACCTATGGCGCCGCCTGATGCCACGAAGGAGCCAAACACGCAGGCCAGAACGACACCAAGGCCGATAAGAATAAACATTCAATATTTCCTGAGTGGCGACTTGATTATGGTTGATCGGGAGACAGAACCAGAACGACGCGTCTGTTCCGTGGACTCAGCGGATTGGCATGATCAAAAAGGTTTCTATCGGCATAGCCGCTAACGGTTTGCAGTCGCCGGTCTGGAAAGCCCGCCTGAACAAGAACATCCCTCGCCGCAACCGCGCGGCTGCTGGACAGGCTCCAGTTGGATGGCAAACCGGCTTTGTAAGGCGCCGCATCCGTGTATCCGGCAATGGAGAGGTGTCCGGGGAGCTTTTCAAGATAAGGAGCGACTAGCTTCAGGAGTTGAAGGGCACGCGGCGTTGGAGTGGCAGAGCCCAGCGAGAACATTGGTTGATGCTCGGAATCTGCAATCTCCACATGCAACCCGTCATCACCAACCTTAACGGAGACCTGATCGCGCACGTCTGCCAGTTGTGACGGGGCATTCAGGGCTCTACTGATCTGATCGGCGGCACTCTGGAAGGCCGGCTTGTGGGGGAATGCCCCTTGGCCGGATACAGGTTCTCCTGGCTCGATCTGCCCCTCGCGCAGAACTACAATCTGTGCGCTGTGCTTTTCCGCATCTTTTTGGGGAAGATGATTCTGTCCTGATGGACCGTCATCTGGATTTGGCCCCGCGGCCTGACCGGGCTTGACCGCCATAGGGCGATCAGAGGACGCAACGGGAGAAAGATCGGGCATGACGCTCAGTTTGGGTGGTGCATCCTGCTGAACTGCTATCGGATTAAAGAAGTTAGCGATGCCCTTACGTTGCTCTTCTGTTGTGGCATTGATGAGCCACATGACCAGAAAGAACGCCATCATGGCCGTCACGAAGTCAGCGTAGGCAATCTTCCAGCTCCCGCCGTGATGGCCACCTTCTACAACTTCAAAACGCTTGATGATGATCCTGCGCTCGTCCTTGCCATTTGCTTTCGACATGCTGCCTCCTGAGAGAGCTCAGTATGGCAACCAAAGGTTAAGGAGAGCTTTAAGTCCGCCCTGGCAACTGCACACCAGACGGCATTTTCACAACGTCAACGCGGTAACACCGCACATTATGGCCATGGCTCTGGCGACACAGCGTGTCCTGATCCAGCACTGCGGGAATGCGGTGAAGCTCTTCAATTTTTAAACCGAGCGGCACCTCAGCAGACGGAAAAGAAAACAGGCTCCACCTTGGATCTGATCCCAGAACTGGAAGGCTGTTCTGTGTCAAAGCGAGTTGAGATGCGAGACCGTACTCTTCAGCCACGAAAGCAGATGCTCCCGTCTCCTGAGCACGAGCGACAAGTTTTTGACTGAAATCGGTCCATCCAGCCGTCTGTCGCTGGATCGGATCTTTAGCGGCGGGAAACGGCAACGGAGAGAAAACGGCCTGCCCATAAACCAGCACGGTCAAGGCTATTCCGCTGATGACCGGCCACCGAACACTCCGACCTGCTTCTATCGCAGCCAAAGCCAGGACGGGATAAACAACAGCCGGCCAGTTTGCCTGCACCCGATCGCCCAGAGCATGCGTGACAAACACAGCGAGAGGCAGAAGGCTTAGCCATGCCAGAAGCCTGTTCCGTTTGATGCACGCCCAGCCACCCAGAGCAAAGAGCCCGAAAACAAGGGGTGTCGCCAGACCAATCTGACCTCCGAGAAGCTCCAACAGAAACTGGAATGCACGAGCCAGATGCCAGTCGCCTGCTCGTCCACCCTGTTTCAGCAGGCTGACCCAATGATGGGATGCATTCCAGAGAAGGACTGGGGCTGTCGTGATGCTCAGAAGCGGAATTGCCAGCCATGGACCAGCTTGTTTCCTGAGCCTCGACGTCGTGAGAACTGCAACCCCAAGGGCTAAACCGATCAGAACAGCAGTATATTTTGAATCGAAGGCGAGACCGAGCAAAACACCCGTTAACAGCCACCAGCCTGTTGTTCTGCTCCTCGACGACGAAACGGCTTTCCCAAGTGCAAAAAGAGACACCGAAACAAAAAATACTAGCGGTGTATCCGGCGTCATGGTCGCCGATCCAAGTCCGAGCATCAGCGTTGCATTCAGGAGAAGAACGGCCTGAAAGCCCGATAACGGCCAAGGGCGGGACGGGAGCAGCAGCTTGGCCGCATGGTACAGCGCCCAGCTTCCCGGAAGAACGGAAAGCGGCCCAAGCAGACGCACCCCCAGAGGCGTGTCACCAGCAAGCCATGTTCCAATTCTGATCCAGAGAGCCACCATGAAAGGATGGTCGAAATAGCCACCCTGAAGATGGCGGGACCACACCCAATAGTAAGCCTCGTCAGGTGTGAGCGGCAAAAATGCTGCCAATCCGAGGCGCGTCACAGTCAGAGCAACAAGAAGCGCCCAGAACAGGCTGGCCTGCTTCTTGAAATTATCAGTCACGTCAGCGCCAGATGAGAGTGGAAGACACAGCATAATTCCAGACGACACCGATCACGGCCCCAGCGGCAGACGCACGGTCCCAGTGCCCATGGCCAACATCGTGCAGCACCATACGGGCCACCCCGATATTAGCGGCCGCCCCGAGAGAACAGACGGCGAAGAAAATAATTAATCCCACCCACATCTTCGCACCCTTCAGGCGGCGGTCATGATAGGTCAGACGGTTGTTGAGCAGGAAATTTGTCAGGATGGCAACGGCCGTTCCAACCAGTTGAGACTGAGAAAAATCCATTCCTCCCAGTCGGGCAATCTGCATCACGGCAACATTCACGACCACGCCAACAAGTCCGACCAGCGCAAATGCCAGAAAACGGGATGGCAGCCAGCCATGCGTGACTTTATCCAGAATCATCATTGCGAACTGGAGAAGAACAACGACATCCAGCTTGCTTTCTCCCGCAAGACGCGGACGGAAAACAAAGGGAACTTCCGTAATCTTCACGGATTTTGGCGCAGACATCGCCAGATCCAGCAGGATCTTGAAGCCGGTTCCGGAAAGTTTTGGAAGAACAGCCTGAAAAAGCTCTCGCCGCATGGCAAAGAACCCGCTCATCGGATCAGTCAGGCGGTGCGGCAAAACCGACTGAGCGGCACGAATGCCGGTGTCTGACAGGAGATGCCGCCAATAACCTGCCAGCCCGGCGTTGTCTCCGCCTTCTACGTGGCGGCTGGCGACAACAATATCGGAGCCGGCATCAAGATCTGCCAGCATTTTGGGCAGAACAGTCTCGTCGTGTTGAAGGTCCCCATCCATGACCGCAACATACGGTGCGCTGGACGACAGAAAACCCTCGATAACAGCGGATGAGAGACCCCGACGTCCTACCCTTTTGATGACCCTTACACGAGGATCATTGTTCGCAACTTTCGAAACGCGCTCGGCAGTTCCGTCCGGGGAGTTGTCATCAACAAAAATGACTTCCCAACGTTCTCCTTCAAGAGCTGCATCCAGAGCCGCGACAAGGGAAACAACATTCTCTGCCTCATTATAGCAGGGAACAACAATGCTGATCCGGGCAGGCAAAAACATCCCAGCGCTAACCGTTGGGGATGCTTCTGCCATCAGATAGGAACTCCAGCCAGATCACGACTGGTATGAATGGTCTGGAGTGTCTGCACCCGCACAACGTGGACACTGTCTGTCAGACGGCGGGTCAGAATGTTCTGGTGGGCAGCATCACGAGCGACGAGACGGACGAGGAAATCTCCTCCGCCACGGATCATGTGACATTCGCGTGTTTCGGGCCAGGCACCCACCTGCGCCTCAAATGCCTCCAGAACACTTCCCTTCTGGCTATCGAGACCGATGAGGGCATAAAAATTGAGCGACCAGCCAAGCAGGGCTGCGTCAACTTCTGCATGATACCCTTTGATGATGCCAAGTTCTTCCAGACGCCTGACACGCCTCAGACAGGGGGGAGCGGAAATACCGGCGCGTTTGGCCAGCTCCACATTGGTCATACGACCGTCTGCCTGAAGCTCGGCGATGATCTGCCGGTCAATGGCATCCAGTTCAACGGGGATGGAAGAGAAAGAAGCGTTCATTTGAATCTGACGTATATGGCAGGTGGCAGCGTCCGCAAAGATGGCACATGCGTCTGAAAGCTCTATATGAGGGGTCAAAACACGGACGAGGATCGATCATGCCTGAAATCCATCATACGGACCTTCTGGTCGTGGGCGCAGGCCCCGCTGGCTACACTGCCGCCATTTATGCCGCACGCGCCAGTCTGAAACCGATTCTCGTGACTGGTCTTCAGCCAGGCGGCCAGTTGACCATCACGACCGACGTTGAAAACTACCCTGGCTTCGCGGCTCCCATTCAGGGCCCCTGGCTGATGGAGCAGATGCGCGAACAGGCTGAACATGTCGGCACACGCCTGATCTATGACCTGATTACCGAGGCAGACCTGAAGAACGGTCCGGCTGCAGATGGATACTTTCATCTGAAAGGCGACTCAGGGGATGAGTTTCTTGCACGTACAGTCGTGATCGCAACGGGCGCCCAGGCCAAATGGCTTGGCCTCGAGTCGGAAAAACGCCTTCAGGCTGGCGGCGTTTCGGCGTGCGCAACCTGTGACGGCTTCTTCTATCGCGGCAAAACGGTTGCGGTCGTGGGTGGCGGCAACACGGCCGTTGAAGAAGCGCTCTATCTGACTCACCACGCTGACAAGGTTCACGTTATTCATCGACGGGACGGTTTCCGGGCTGAACGCATTCTGCAGGAGCGTCTTTTTGCGAATCCGAAAATCGAAGTTCACTGGAATCGTGCTGTCGAAGAAGTTCTTGGTGCCGGAACGCCGGAAGTTGTGTGTGGCGTTCGTCTGAAGAATACTCAGACGGGAGAAAGCGAAACTCTGTCCGTTGATGGCGTGTTCGTCGCCATTGGCCATAGCCCGAATACGGGGCCGTTCCGCCATGAAGTGGCTTGTGACGAAGATGGATATATCATCACGGAAGCCGGTGGAACGCGCACTTCGGTAGAAGGTGTTTTTGCCGCAGGCGACATTCAGGATCGGATTTATCGGCAGGCTGTGACGGCTGCGGGTACAGGCTGCATGGCCGCTCTGGAAGCCGAACGCTACATTTCTGGCATACCTGCTATGACAAAAACTTGACCCTCGTCGCAGGTTCAGACAGTTTCGTCCCTTCAACGACACACCGCTTAAACAACGCCAGGTGACATGGGCAAGAAGGACGAGGACCGACGCGCCAGCGATCGGGGAGACCACCACATGGATTGGGACAAACTGCGTATTTTCCACGCAGTCGCCGAAGCCGGGTCCTTCACCCATGCAGGTGACAGACTTAACCTGAGCCAGTCTGCCGTTTCGCGGCAGATTTCAGCTCTGGAGGAGGTTCTGCGTGTTCCGCTGTTTCATCGGCATGCACGAGGCCTCATCCTGACTGAACAGGGTGAGGTTCTGAATCGCACAGTGCGTGAAGTCTTCTCCAAGCTGGCCCTGACACAGGCATTCCTGAGCGAAAGCAAGGAACGAGCAGCGGGCAAAATAAAGATCACGACAACCACCGGTTTTGGCCTTTGTTGGCTATCTCCGAGGCTGCATCGCTTTCTGGAACTGCACCCTGATATCGAGGTCACGCTTCTTCTTGAAGACGCAGACCTTGATCTGGGAATGCGGGAAGCAGACGTGGCTATTCGCCTGCATCCGCCGACACAGCCAGACCTTGTACAGCGCCATCTGGCCAATTTCCCGATGCCAATTTATGCCAGCCCAGACTATCTGGACCGGTATGGCACGCCGACAAATCTGCAGGAATTAGCGGAACATCAGATCATCGGCTTTGCAGGACGCCACCTGCCATTGCCGAATGTAAACTGGCTTCTGGACCTCCTTCGCCATGAAGGTCTGGCCCATCGGGGAAGCAGGCTGGCCATCAACAACATTGCTGCCGTTGCGACTGCGATTGCTTCAGGCACAGGTATCGGCTCTTTGCCGCTATACACGGCTGCATCCTACCCCAACCTAGTCAGAGTTCTGCCAAATCAGGCCGTTCCGTTGGTCGAGGCTTACTTCGTGTATCCGGAAGAACTGCGGACTTCCAAAAGAATCGCCGTATTCCGAGATTTTCTGCTTTCGGAAATCAGCAGCCTCAAAGGCCAGGAATAAAGCCCATAGAATGCCGCCGCGCTCATCCGCGGCGGCCATGCCCCGTGACGCAAACACGTTGGGCTGCACTGGACCGGAAGACGGCTTCCCCGACAGGCGCAAAGCCATTTCCATGCCTGGAATGCGTGCTCTCTATATTGCTCTTGAGAACAATTAGCCCCAATTGGGAATGATAGCAGGGCGTGACAGTGGCCCGAACTTTCTGATTCTGTAGCATTTTTACTGAATCTGCTTTTTTCAGAGGAGACCCTGAAGCAGCTTTTGCCGAGGACGCCCCGGCACAGCACAGAGCCCCTATAAAAATCGGGATTATCCAGACAGATAATAAAGGGGCTTTCCACATTGCCACACAATAGCGCACGACGCTTCTCAACGCGTGCCTGAAAGCATTAGCTCCGCTTTTCTGCTTCAAAAAGCGGCATCCAGAACACAGGGAACAGAAACTCCTGTCATTCTGCCGTGGCTGACTTGGTCGCGCTTTGATTCACACGCTCACGCAACTCTTTCCCCACTTTAAAGAAGGGAACGCTTTTTTCTTCGACAGAAACAGTGTCTCCAGTGCGTGGATTCCGACCCGTCCGCGCATCTCGGCGCCTAGGAATGAATGCGCCGAACCCGCGAAGTTCAACACGATCACCTCGCGTCAAAGCTGCACTGATTTCGTCAAAAATGGTGTGAACGATCCGTTCGATATCCCGCGCCAGAAGGTGAGGATAAATCGTGGAAAGCTCTGCAATAAGTTCCGATTTGGTCATGACTGCAGCCTATCTGCCTCCGCCCATGAAACTGGCTTGTCAGGGTTGCAGAATCGCAACGGCCCCGTCAAGGCTGCTGAGGGTTAATCGCCCTTCCAGCATCTCCGTAAAGCCTGATCCAAACACGCCTTCGAGCATGGCCCGTTTGCGAGGAAAATCATACCAGTGTCGCTTGGTTACAGAGAGCAACGGCATCACTGGGTACTGTGCGTCTCCAATTTTCAGGCGCTGCCTGAGCCATTGCCGAGCAGTGTCTTCGTCTCCCAATTCGTCGATCAGGCCCAGGCTCAAAGCCTGACGACCCGTATAGGCCCGACCGTCTGCAAGGCTTCGCACCTTGTCTTCAGGCATGTGCCGCCCTTTAACGACCATGGCGACGAACTGATCGAAGAGATCATTGACCAATCCCTGAAGCATCGTGCGCCCTTCTGGCGTCAGATGACTTGTGGGATCAGTCTGATCTTTCATGGCGCCAGACGTAATAGCAGCAACATCAATGCCGACACGCCCTAGCAGCGGAGAAAGATCGGGCCGCTGCAGGATCACACCGATCGAGCCTGTCAGCGTGGAAGGCAATGCCACGATATGCTGTGCTGGAACTGAGAGCATGTAGGCGGCAGACGCGCCCATATCGCCCATCGTGACGACAACAGGCTTTACCTGTGCAAATTTCTCGATCGAATCGTGCAGACGCTCCCCGCCCGTGACACCGCCGCCGGGGCTATCAACAACCAGCAGGAGTCCGGTTACTGAAGAGGACTTCTGTGCTTTACGAAGTGCCGTCGTGATCTGGGAAACGTCATTTCCGATCACGCCGTGAATAACCAAACGCGCAATGTGCGGACGCGCATCTAAACTGGAAACAGTTGAGTGGCTTTTACCAACAGCAATAATAAGCGCTGCAAGGAAAAACAGAAGCGCAGCGCCCCTCCAGAGAAGGAGGCGCTTGCTGTTAGCCATTGATCGGAGAAGCGTCTCTGCCTCTAAACTCATGAAACAGTATTCTCCGACCACATGACAGATAGTGCTTTTTTAGAAAGACAATTCCAGAAAGCCGGGAATTAGTCCTGCTTTTTGGACTGACGCGTCCGGCCAGTTTCTTTCTTGCTTTCGCCTGTTGCGCTGATCTTGCGGCCCAGACCGATTTCGCGAGCCAGAGCCGAGCGACGCTGCGCATAGTTCGGAGCAACCAGCGGATAATCGGACGGAAGACCCCAACGCTCGCGATACTGCTCTGGGGACATATTATAAGCGCTCTGAAGGTGACGCTTGAGCATCTTCAGCTTTTTACCGTCTTCAAGGCAGACGATGTAATCCGGGAATACTGAACGCTTGATCGGCACAGCAGGCTGCGGACGCTCTGGCTGCGGCTCTTCCTGTGGAGCACCAGCATTTGCAAGAGCTTCATAAACCTGGCGGATCAATGCCGGGAGAGACGCCGCATCCACATTACCCTTGGAAACCTGTGCAGCAACGATCTGCGCTGTAAGCTCCAACAGATCCGGGTGGGATGTATTCTCCGACATAATATCTTACCTTCCATTCAAAATAGCATTTTTACTATGCTCAACAGCGTGAAATCATTCTGCCGAGCCTGTTTGCAGAATATATACCCAATACCACCGAGATAGCCACTCAACTTTAATACCAAATTGACCGCACGTTCCTTAAAAAAGAAGTAATCACTTCAGAGCGTGTTTCGGAATTCGCTAATTTTCTTTCCGGGAAGCCTTATGCAAACCGTTGACGCTACACTCTGTTCACCAAGTGATTTTTCAGGATGGCGAACACAATCGCGTAATTTCCTGAGCAAGCGAATCCCGGGGTCTTCGATCACTTGGAGTATTAGAGCACCTGCCGCTCTTTACGCAGCGAAAACAGATCGGGATTTACCTGACACTCCCTCCCCTTTGCGTCTGCCCCGAAAATTTGCGGCCCTGATCCCGTCCGTGTTTGCATCCGATATCCCGGAGAGATTTGATCTTCTCTATCGCGCCCTGGAACATATCCAGGAGCACGGAAGCCCACGTGAGACAGACATCACCCACTTTGAGCAGATTGCCAGCACCGTTCGAGAGCAAATTCTTGAATTGAGGAGCGCGTTCCCAGAGAACCGAATAACAGACTGGCAGATCATTCGAACACGCCAAAAATTACAGCTCATAGACAGTCAGAGATCCCCTCTCATCAGACTGCGGGTTTCCCCTTGGGTGCTCCTTTCAGACGAGACGACACTTTGCTGGGACGGGCACAAGTACCGTGTTGGACCACCTATTGATGAGGCAGGACAATCAGAGGCAGATCTGATTGATCTTGCAAAGAAAGCGGCGACGGCCGGGCAAGACAACGCCTTTTGGGCCAACCCGGCCACAGTGCATGTCACACCTGATCTGGAGGAGATTGAAAAGACGTCCTCTTTGTCAAACCTGCGGTCCCTCGCCGTCGATTGTTCTCTCTGTGATCTTTGCTACCACGCATCACGCACCGTTTCCGGAGAAGGCACGACGCAGGCACAGATCCTCTTTGTCGGCGAACAACCAGGAGATCAGGAAGATCTTCAGGGACGACCGTTTGTTGGCCCAGCCGGACAACTCTTCGAGCGCGCACTTCAGGAAGCCGGAGGCAATCGGGAACAGGCCTGGATCAGTAACGCAGTCAAACATTTCAAATTTGTCCGCCGCGGCGCAAGACGCATTCATCAGACACCCGATGCGACAGACGTAAAATCCTGCGCCCCGTGGATCACAGCTGAACGGCGTATCCTTCAGGCAAAGGTTACAGTTCTGCTCGGCGTGACCGGAGCAAGTTCCGTCCTTGGACGACCAATCACTATTTCACGAGAGCGTTCCCGTTACATAACTTTGGAAGATGGCAGTACTGGCATTGTGACTGTCCATCCCTCTTACCTGCTCAGAATTC
The DNA here is from genome assembly GCF_047723935.1 of Gluconobacter sp. NCBI lineage: Bacteria > Pseudomonadati > Pseudomonadota > Alphaproteobacteria > Acetobacterales > Acetobacteraceae > Gluconobacter > Gluconobacter sp. The sequence continues at coordinate 38,271 of NZ_JBDOBO010000010.1, read as the reverse complement.
CAGATGAGGACAGCAGGACACGTGAATACACAAAATTTGTTGCAGATCTGAGAATGGCCATTTCCGCTCTCGCCTAATTGACAGCTTCAGGAGTAAGAAAGCCGCACAATGAGTGGCAGTACTACGTCAACAGGACGTCCGACTCCGAACAGTTCTCCATCAGGTGCAGGTGCGTCAGCCGCTCTGCGGCCCAGGGTCAAGCTGCCCCTGTCATGGATCTATGCGCCATCAGCAGCGACCCTGACTTTTGCTCTGCGAAATACATTTGCAGCCTGTCTCGCCATCGGAATTGCCTTCTGGATGGAGCTGGACAGTCCTGCATGGGCCGCAATGACTGTCTGGGCTGTTGCACAGGCCACCCGTGGTGAAAGCCAGTCCAAAGCCAAATGGCGTATCATTGGAACAATTACCGGAGCGGTCGCATCTATTGCGTTGATGGCAGCCGCGCCTCAGGCACCCTGGCTCTTCTTTCCCATGATCGCCGTCTGGATTGGCGTGTGCAGCGGGCTCGCAACATTCGTAAGTAACTTCCGCTCTTATGCCCTTGTTCTTGCAGGATATACCTGCTCGATCATTTGTATGGATGCTGCTTCCGATCCGGACAATATCTTCACCGTTGCCGTATCCAGAACCACTTACATTACCCTCGGCGTTCTGTGTGAAGCCTTCATGGGTCTGATCTTTGCCACCACTCAGGAACGGCAGGCCCGGATCCAACTGCGCCAGAAGCTGGAGTCTGCTCTGGTTCTCGTTACGAAGACGCTTACGAGTATTCTCGGTGAGGAGCGCGGCGCCCTGAATGCAGCACGCAGGCAGTTTGGCACTATCCTCAGCATTAACGATCAGATTGAATTTGCAGAAGTCGAGATGGGCCCGCATGGACACGAAGGTGACCATGCCCGTGCCGCTCTTGCCTCCGTATCAGCCCTGCTGTCTCGCGGGTTCGGTATGGCAATGCGCCTGCAACTTCTGAACCATGACCACCCTGCCTTCACGCAGGCCGCTGATGAAATCCTCTCGTTCCTGAAAGATTTCCCGAAGCGTATTGCCAATACTGAATCTGTCCCGGATCTTTTGGCAGAACTCCAGCATCTCCGTGATGTTTGCCGCCTGTATGCTGCCCCTCACCGGATTACCGATCTGGAGAACAGCAATGAACCCATTCCTGGAACAGACCCGTTCGATTTGCGCCTGAATGAGCAGGACACCGAGACACACCTCGATGAACGCGTTCTCTTCATGTCACTTGGGGAGCTACTCGGAGACCTGGAACTTGCCATCAAGGAATACGAGGCCAGCACACACTCTATTCCAGGCGATCATTTTCATTTCCAACGCCAGACTCACCGCGACACACGCGAAGCAATTCATAACGGCCTTCGCGGGGCTTGTGCCGTTCTTGTTACGGCCCTGATTTATGAAGTCACAGCATGGCCAAGCGGACTTGGTTTCATTGCTATCACAACGCTGGTCTGCGGCCTGTTCGCCACTAAAGAAAACCCGGTCCTTGGCACCACGGAGTTTCTGAAAGGTGCTCTGGTCGCTTACGTCGTGGCGTGGATACTTGTCTTTGTCCTCATGCCCAAGGTTACGACCTTCGAGACTTTGGCGCTCTTCCTAGGTCCGGCCATGTTCCTTGGTGGCTTGGCAAAAGGCAATCCGTCCACTGCTGGTGGCGCTGCTGCGTATGGCCTTCTCCTCCCTGCAATGCTTGGGCTGGAGAACCATCACGTCATGAACGAGGTGGCATTTTATAACGGCAATATGGCCGTCGTTATGGCAGTGGGCATCAGCGTTCTCGTTTTCAGGACAGTATTGCCGTTCAACAGTTCTGATGAACGGCTGCGTCTCCGCAGAATTATGCTGGCTGAGTTGCGCGGCCTCGCAGATCCCGCACAGACACCACAAATCAGTATCTGGATCGGCCGTAATACGGATCGCTTCGCGCGTCTGATCCGTCATGCTGGCCCCACCCCTGCTCCGTTGATCGAAGCCTGCATTCTTGGAACGCTCGCCACACTCACGCTCGGTCTGAACATTATTCGCCTGCGAACACTGCTGGACCGCGAATACCTTCCCGACAGCGCACGACGCCCCATTCAATTGGTGCTCCATTACGTCGAACAATCCACACGTCGCCATGATAAAGCGGCCCGCGTTGCCAATGCGGCTGTAAGGCGCCTTCGCGCTCTGGATGAGCATGAGACAGATCTGGTCACGCGACTGGAAATGACGCGGGCGATCACCTACCTCGTTGTTATTGCCTACACGATGCAAACGAACGCCGATTTCCTAGATGCGAGCCGCCCATTTAGAGGCGAGCGTAGTCACCTGAAGGTGCAAGAATCACATTAGGCGATGAGAGGAATGCTCTTTTCGCATTCCTTGGGAATTTTGAATATTACAAAACGATTATAGTGCGCTCTGATGTAATCCAAATACCGCGATACAAACCGCACCCCACGATGGAGAATATTCCTCACAAGGGTTGAGGCCAGATATACAGATCTTAGGAATTATGGCGGAGAGGGTGGGATTCGAACCCACGGTACCCGCGAAGGCACAACGGTTTTCGAGACCGCCCCAATCGACCACTCTGGCACCTCTCCGTACGGTCCACAGAAGCAGACCTGATCGATGGCGCGGCTTATGACTGGCTTTTCAGCATAATGCAAGAGGGAGCCACCATTCTTTCGCCGATAAAGATGGTATGACCTACTCACAATTTGCTGTTTTTGATTGACGGGACAGCCATCTCCTTGTATCGACCCGCCTGTTCTAGCCGTCCCATGTGGTCGGTCAGGAACCAACGATAAGAAGCGACTGGGCTGCGCCAGACCGGGAATACCCCGGCAAAAGCGGCCAAGAGATCGGAACAGCGAGAGTTTCCAGAATGTTTGCAGTCATCCGCACAGGCGGAAAACAGTACCGTGTTGCTCCTGAGAGCATCCTGAAGGTTGAAAAGCTTGAGGCTGAAGCCGGTAGCACCGTGACCTTCTCCGACGTCCTGATGGTCGGCAGCGAAGGCAGCGTGACCGTTGGCGCGCCGCTGGTTGCTGGCGCAACCGTGACGGCCACTGTGGTCGCGCAGGACCGTCTGGCCAAGGTCATCATCTTCAAGAAGCGTCGCCGTCAGAACAGCCGTCGTAAGAATGGCCACCGCCAGCACGTTACCGTGCTGCGCATCGACGCGATCAACGCGGCCTGAAGCCGCACTAGGAAGGATACACAGCCATGGCACAAAAAAAGGCAGGCGGTTCCAGTCGTAACGGGCGCGATAGCGCCGGTCGCCGTCTCGGCGTCAAGAAGTTCGGCGGCGAGAGCGTTCTGGCAGGCAACATCATTGTCCGTCAGCGTGGAACCAAGATGAAGGCTGGCAGCAATGTCGGCATTGGTCGCGATCACACACTGTTCGCCCTTGTGGACGGACACGTGAAGTTCCAGCGTCGCGCCGAAGGCCGCGTCCACGTTTCCGTGGCGCTGCCGGAAGCCGCCGAATAAGTCACCGCGCCCCAAGCGCGAGCGGAAGGGCCGGTCCTCCCAAGGGCCGGCCTTTTTCATATGTTGCGGATAATACGATGAAATTTCTCGACCAGGCCAAGATCTATGTACGTTCCGGCGATGGCGGTGACGGCGTGATCGCCTTCCGTCGGGAAAAGTACGTCGAATTCGGTGGCCCTGACGGTGGTAACGGCGGGCGTGGTGGCGATGTTCTTTTCCGCGCCGTCCCTGCCCTCAATACGCTGATCGACTTCCGATACACACAGCATTTCAAGGCCCGTAAAGGCGGCAACGGCGCAGGGTCCGATAGAACTGGCGCAGCTGCGGAAAACGTTATCATCAATGTGCCCGTCGGCACGCAGATCTTCGATGAAGACCGCGAGACACTCCTTGCGGATCTGGACGAAGACGGCAAGGAAATCCTCCTGTGCCGCGGCGGTGATGGTGGCAGAGGCAATGCCCATTACAAGACCAGCACCAATCGTGCGCCACGCCGAGCCGACAAGGGTTGGCCAGGTGAAGAGCGCTGGGTCTGGCTGCGCCTGAAACTCATTGCGGATGTGGGCCTGGTTGGCCTCCCGAATGCAGGCAAATCTACGCTTCTTTCCGTTGCATCCCGCGCACGACCGAAGATTGCAGACTACCCGTTTACCACTCTGCATCCGCAGCTTGGTGTCGTACGCCTGAATACGACTGAAGAGTTCGTCATTGCGGACATTCCCGGTCTGATCGAGGGCGCAAGCGAAGGCGCAGGCCTTGGGGATCGCTTTCTGGGTCATGTCGAGCGCTGTGCAACGCTGCTTCATCTGATTGATGGAACTGAGTCGCAGATCGTGAAGCACTGGCGCCTGATCCGTAATGAGCTTGAAGCTTATGATCCGGTTCTGGCCGCTAAGCCTGAGATCATTGTGCTTAATAAGTGCGATTCCCTGACTGCCGAACAGAAATCAGCAAAAAAACGGGCTCTTGCAAAAGCATCTGGCGCAGAAGTGCTGACACTCTCCGGCGTGACAGGCGAAGGCCTGCCCGAGTTGCTCCGGCTCCTTCAGGATCGTGTCAATGCAGCAAAGGAAAGCAAGCTGGCATGACCGCCAAGGCCCCTGCCCCTCAACTGGCGCAGGCGCGCCGGATTGTTATCAAGGTTGGAAGCGCTCTTCTTGTTGATGGCGCACAGGCAGCGCTGCGGGCCGACTGGCTGCGAAGTGTCTGTGAGGACATCGCCAGTCTCAGAAAGGCTGGCACTGAAGTGGTTGTCGTATCTTCAGGGGCAATTTCCCTTGCAAGACATCAACTGGGCCTGATGAACCGCCGCCTGCGCCTCGACGAAAAGCAGGCACTTGCTACAGTTGGACAGATTGGTCTCGCTCAGGGCTGGAGTGAGGCTCTTGCCAAGCACGGCCTTGTCGCAGGCCAACTTCTCCTTACGCCTGATGACACGGAAAGCCGCGAGCGGCATCTGAATGCTCGCGCTACACTCCAGACCTTGCTGGACCTTGGCTGCATTCCCGTCATCAATGAAAATGATGCCATCGCTACCTCGGAAATTCGTTTTGGTGACAACGATCGTTTAGGCGCCCGTGTTGCGCAGATGATTGAAGCAGATTGTCTCGTTCTCCTCTCCGACATTGACGGCCTCTACACGGCAGACCCCCGCACGAATCCAGCCGCGCGCCATATTCCGGTCATTGAGCAAGTGACGGACGACATCATGGCCATGGGGGGCGAGCCTCCACCTGGCTACTCGTCTGGCGGGATGCGTACGAAGCTTATGGCGGCGCGAATTGCCAATCGCGCTGGCGCAGCCATGGTCATTGCGGCAGGACAGGCGCAGAATCCCATTCAGAAGCTTCTGGATGGTGGTCTGTGCACTTGGTTCCTTCCCCAGACGGATACGGGATCTGCCCGCAAACGTTGGATCGGAAGCAGCCTGCACCCCAAGGGTTCTCTTGTGATTGATGCGGGAGCGCAGAATGCCCTGATCGTGGGCGCATCACTCCTTCCCGCTGGCGTTACCGCAATTGACGGACATTTCGAGCGCGGCGATCTTGTTTTGATCAAAGATGCGCGGGGAAATGTGTTGGGTCGTGGGCTGGCGTCCTACACCTCCGAAGAGTGCGTAAAGCTTATCGGCCATCACTCGGAAGAAATGGAGCAGCTTTTAGGCTACCGTGGTCGCGATGTTCTGATTCATCGCGATGATCTTGTGCTGGATCAGCACTAAAGCCCTTCCAGCACAAACCGTTCTTAGTCTCTTGGCGGCCACCGGAGCTTTGGCTCCGCGCGGGTCCTAAAGGCCTCGTCATCATCACTTCGGCTGGCTACGGAGCGAGGAGCAAGCTCTTCCCGTTCCCGAGCAGCACGAATTCGCGCCTGCTCACCCTCCCAAGGCGCGCGAGACCAGCTTTTTTTAGCGACCTCAGGTTTCTTGGCTACTCTTCGCAGAGCGTCAGGATCAGCCACCAACGGACCGTCTTCATAGGACGGCCCTTCAGCACGCACGACAGCAGCAGGCTCAAAATAATCCGCTGGTTCAGACGGTACGCGCTCAACCGAGGGCGTTTTCTGAACTGGCGCACGAACACTGTCAGTCCGGCTTTCTTCGGCAGACGGCCGCCCGGCGGCAACCATCCGGTCTGATGGCGGGGCCGTCAGACGCAGAGACAGTGATTGAAGCTCTGCACGCAGTTCTGCAATCTGGAACTCAAGTTCCTGCAACCGTGGCTTAACACCGAAAACGGCAAACGGCATGCAGACCAGTGCCAGGGCGAACAGCCCGGCAATGATCAGCAGAGACATCAATGCCCATGCGGGCAACCATGAAATATCGGGCATCATGCTCCGGTCCGGATATTAAGAGAGCCAGACAATGCGGGTTCGATCCGGAGACGCCGGATTACATGCCAAGAGCGCGGCGATAGATATCAAGAAGCGTTTCCTGCTCTTCCACTTCCGCAGGCTCCTGCTTACGCAGCTTGATGATCTGCTTGATCACCTTCACGTCAAAACCCGCAGACTTGGCTTCAGAGAAAATATCCTTGATGTCACCCGCCAGAGCCTTGCGTTCTTCCTCCAGACGCTCGACCCGCTCAATGATGGAGCGCAGGCGGTCAGCAGCAATGCCACCCGTTGCGGCGCCTTCGATTTTGCTTTCTGCGTCCATGTTCATTTTCCTTTTTCAGGCATAAGTCCGGGGCATCGCAGAGATGCGACACCAGCCGCGCGGCTTATCGCGCCAAGGCTTGGGAGGTCAACGGAATTATGTGCACATTTAGGGAACGCACGCGTTTCCGTGATGCCTCCTCCCGATGTCGTGCATGCCCGTTCCCTTGACATAAAGCCCCTCAGAGCGGAACTAGACCCTGCCTGCAAAGGCCTGAACCCTAAACCCTTTTCCCCCGACAATCCGGGTTCGAGAGGTCAGAGAGCACCCATGGAACACGTCCAGCAAGTCGAACCATTCGACTATGTTATCTTTGGCGCCACCGGCGATCTCACAATGCGCAAGCTTCTGCCTGCGCTTTATAACCGTCTCCGCATGGGACAGATACCAGACGATGCCCGCATCATTGGTACGGCCCGTACGGATATCGACCGGGACGGCTATGTTGCCCGCGCCAAAGAGGCGCTGGAACGCTTCATCCCCGATGATGTCCGGTCTCCGGTCCTCGTAGACCGTTTTCTGGGACTTTTACATTACGTCACACTTGATGGCACGAAGGCCGACAGTGACTGGAGCGCCCTGTCCTCCATTCTCTCCGAAGCCCCGTCTGACCGGATCCGCGTTTATTACTTCGCAACAGCCCCGCAACTGTACGGAAGAATTTGCGAGAACCTGCACGGCCATAGCCTCGTAACGCCTCGTTCGCGCGTCGTGCTGGAGAAGCCGATTGGCACGGACATGGCGACCGCGACTGCCATCAATGACGGCGTGGGCCAGTATTTCCCGGAAAATCAGGTCTATCGTATTGACCATTATCTCGGGAAAGAGACTGTCCAGAACGTTCTGGCTCTTCGTTTTGCCAATCCGATCATGAACGCCGTCTGGTCTGCCGAGCAGATCGAGAGTGTTCAGATCACGGCTGCTGAAACCGTCGGGGTTGAAGGGCGTGCCTCCTACTACGACACGTCAGGTGCCATGCGGGACATGATCCAGAATCATCTCCTGCAGGTGCTGTGTCTGGTCGCAATGGAAGCGCCTGATTCCTTGGAAGCCGATACCGTCCGTAATGCCAAGCTGGCCGTGCTGAACGCACTCCGCCCCATTACGGATGAGACTGTCGCTTCTGAGACCGTCCGCGCGCAGTACACTGCTGGCGTTGTTGGTGGCCAGAGCGTTCCGGGCTATCTGGAAGAGCTGGGACAGCCGAGCAACACGGAAACATACGCCGCAGTGCGTGCCTGGGTTGATACCCCCCGCTGGAAAGGCGTTCCTTTCTATATCCGGACGGCCAAGCGCTCTGCCCGCAAAGTTAGCGAGATCGTTATTCGTTTCCGCTCTGCGCCCACCGCTCTGTTTGGTGCCGCACCAGCAGAAAACCGACTGGTCATTCGCATTCAGCCGAACGAGGGTGTTGAGCTCCAGCTTAACGTCAAGAACCCCGCTCTGGACGCCTATACACTGCGTACGGCAGATCTCGACACGACAATCCGCATGGAAGGTGGCCTGCCCTTCCCGGACTCGTATGAGCGCCTTCTGCTTGACGCGGTGCGTGGGAATCCGGTTCTGTTCATTCGCCGTGACGAAGTTGAAGCGGCATGGCGCTGGGCCGAGCCTGTGCTCAAGGCCTGGAGCGAGAACAAGGTGCCGATGCAGACTTATAGCGCCGGGTCTTACGGTCCGGAGAAATCTGCAACGCTGCTCGCCGACAAGGGCGACAAGTGGCACGAAGACATGGAGTAATTGCTTTTGACTGACCCCGCGAACGCGAAGCCCCGTTTTACACGGGGCACACGGCGTCCGCCCCGTACACTCAAACAGCATCTGATGCGCCGGCTCCTGATTGTGGTGCCGGCGTTTCTGCTGATGTTCGTGGTCGTTCGTTCCGGACTTCTGGATTTTTCCTACGACAAGTTCACGTTCAACAAGCTGAGCTGGTTCGATAATACAGCCCTTGTGGAACATCTGCGGCTTGTCGTGACCAACGACGGACTGACGGACATGCCCAAGCGTTGTCTCGTATTCGTCGTGAATGGCAATGCTGCCGAGAATAATCCGGACATTGATGTTCTGGGACGCCACGGCAATGGCTGCCCCGGAGACAAGCCGTCAGCTGACAAACTGTTCAGCCTGAAGGTTGATCGCAGCGCACGCACGATTCAAACCGATGCAGGAACGCCTGGTACGTTCCACGAACTGCGGCTTTAAATCTTCTGCTCAGGAAGGTCGTGATCCGGCCTTCCTGAAAGCCTCGCGTAAAAATACGCCCCCTTCCCGCAATGCCGTCCGCCCATCCCTGAACAGGGCATACCCGTTCAGAAAGCCATGAATCATGCGTGGAAACACCCGGTATTTGACGGACACTCCAGCCTCTCTGAGCAATCGCGTGTAAAGTTCACCTTCTCCACGCAAAGGGTCAAAACCAGCCGTCACGATCATCGCTTGAGGAAGGTCAGTCAGATGATCCGCAAAGACAGGCGAGAATTCCGGATCGCAAAGCTGATCGGGCGATGAGAGCGTCTGAGAACAGTACCAATACAGAAGGTCTGTCGTCAGCATGTAACCCTCCGCGTAATCATGCCGGGATAAAGGAATGACCGGGCCACTCAGGGCTGGGTAATAAAGAAGCTGGGCAGCCAGCTGCAGACCGGGCTGTGAGCGACTCCATTGCGCCAGCACTGCTGACAGATTTCCACCAGCACTATCCCCTGCCACAGCAATCGGCAGGTCCGGCGCCGCCAGTTTAAGCCACTGTAGGGCTGCCTGCGCGTCTCTTAAACCTGCCGGGAACCGATGTTCCGGTGCCAGACGGTAATCGAGAGACAGGACCATCGCGCCTGAAGACGCAGCCAGACGGCAACAGATTCCGTGATGTGACGTCGTATCGCAGTGGACGAATCCGCCACCGTGCAGGAACAGCACCACGCCCGATACTATCCCTCTTGGCCGATACAGGCGTGCAGGTCGCAGGCCTTCTCCGCCGGGAACCCTGATGTCTACCCATTTGCGGATCCGCAGCGATGACAGGCATTGCGGAAAGCTGGGGCGCCCGGTGATCTTCCGTATCTGCTTCAGCACATCTGGCGACGGGGCCGGACCAGGGATCTCTGGAACCACCTCAACAGGCACTGCCGGACGTACAACACCTCGGCGGCGAGCCTGCCATGCGAGCCAAGCAAGAAACAGCCTCAGGGCAAATACTGGTTTCATTCCAGCATCATGCCGCGAAACAAGAACAAAGTCTGCCCTTGACCCGCAAACGCTCCCGGCGCAAGGTCCGCACCGCCAGACGGCTGGACGGTCGCTGTGATTGGGATGAGGATCCCCGTCATGGAGGAAAGTCCGGGCTCCATGGGACAACGGTACCGGCTAACAGCCGGCGGGGGCGACCCTAGGGACAGTGCCACAGAAAACAGACCGCCCGCCGGACTGTTCCTTCTTGGAATACGTCGCGGGTAAGGGCGAAACGGTGTGGTAAAAGCACACCGCGATGCCGGCAACGGCGTCGGTCACGGTAAACCCTACCGGGAGCAAAACCGAATAGGAACGGCAGGCTGTCGCAAGGCAGCCGGGAGCGTCTCACTCCGTCGTTCGGGTTGGTTGCGTGAGGCATGCAGCGATGCATGTCCCAGAGGAATGATCGTCCCGCCTTTGGCGGACAGAACCCGGCTTACAGGCCGTCTGGCACCTCTGATAAAAAACGTTCTCCAGTAATTCTCAAAAGCTACACCATGAGAACATAAAGGGAACAAATAACGGCAGGTATAGATCTCGCCGTGCGATTATCCCTGATAATTCCTAACAAACAGCAAAAAATCGCGTCACAATTTCCACTATGAAAATAGCCGCAGTTTTCTGCGGTTTTTCGCAGATATATGTTTGACGTCCCATGAAATCCCATGGTATCCCAAGAAAGAACAGAGAAATACCTGATCACCTTGCGCAAGTCCTGAAGTGAAGGGAGGCACATCATCAATGAGCATGTTCCTCGGCACACATCAGAACCGCTTTGACGCCAAGGGACGTGTTTCCATTCCGGCCCCCTTCCGATCCGCTCTCAGAACGCAAGCTCAGCCTGGCGAAGCGCTGGTCATTCTTCGGCCCTCACATCTTCATCCGTGCATCGAAGCCTGGACGTCCGCCGCTTTCGCCTCTCTGGCGCAGCCTCTGGACGAATACGATCCGTTCTCTGAAGACCACGAAGATCTAGCTGCAAGCCTCTATGCAGATGCATATCCGCTCGACAGCGACAAGGAAGGCCGGATCATTCTTCCCGACGTTCTGCGCGCCCATGCATCGTTAAGCGACGAAGTGTCCTTCATGGGACTGGGTCGCGTTTTCCAGATCTGGAATCCGGCAGCAGCAGCAGAACGTCGTCACCAGGCCCGCGCACGGGCAAAAGAACTTACCAGCAGCCGCAAACCGGCCACCGGAGATGCGGCATGAACGCAATCACGCTCGTCCATCAAGGACATGTTCCCGTCATGCTGAAGGAGGTGCTCAAAGCACTTTCTCCGCGTGAAGGCGGCCGGTATCTGGATGGGACATTTGGTGGCGGCGGTTACGCACGCGCCATACTCAACAGCGCAGATTGCACCCTGCACGGCATTGACCGTGACCCGACTGCGATTGCCCGTGGTGAAGCCATGGCCGAGCAGGCCAATGGTCGACTGTTCATGCATCAGGGAACCTTCGGAGATATGGAAGCGCTTGTGGGTCAGGACGGACCGTTTGACGGCATCGTTCTGGATCTCGGCGTTTCTTCCTTCCAGATTGATCAGGCTGAACGCGGCTTTTCTTTCCGTAATGATGGTCCGCTGGATATGCGCATGGGGGACGAAGGCCCCTCTGCTGCCGATCTGGTGAACTCCATGAAGGAAGGTGATCTGGCGGATGTTCTCTATCGTTATGGCGAAGAGAAGCTGTCCCGTCGCATCGCACGCGCCATTGTGGCAGCCCGCGCGGAAGAACCCATTACGACTACGGGCCGCCTCGCCCATATCGTTCGGTCCTGCGTCCCCAAAGACCGCTCCAAGATCGATCCCGCTACACGCAGCTTTCAGGGTCTCCGGATTGCTGTGAATGACGAGCTGGGCGAACTGGAACGTGCGCTGGAGGCAGCCCCTCGCCTTCTGGCTCCAGGCGGCGTGTTCGTTGTTGTGACCTTCCATTCCCTTGAAGATCGTCTGGCCAAGCGCGCCATGGCGGAACTGGCAGGACGTACTGCCAATCCGTCCCGCTATGACCCGGCGCCCGTCCGGAAAGAGCCTTCGGCTTTTTCTCTCCTGTATTCCCGCCCCCTGCCTGCCACGGAAGAGGAAGCGCGGGATAACCCCAGAGCACGCAGCGCCCGGTTGCGCGCCCTGGTTCGTAATTCCGCCCCACAACCGCCCGCCTCAGGAAACCGAGCATGATCCGGCCCTTCACCATCGCCTGCGCTGTTCTCGCCGCAGGGTCTGGCCTGTTTCTCTACACCAAGAAGCATGAGACGACGGTCCTCGACCAGAAGATCACCAAGGTGGTCCAGGAAACGCAGAAAGTCCGCGCGCAGACAGCCATGATGCGCACGGAATGGGCCCTGTTGAACCAGCCGGATCGCCTGAACACCCTGGCAGCGCGCTTTCTTCCCGACCTTCACCCTATGGCCCCGGATCAGTTCATCCGAATGGCCAGTCTTGAAGCACGCCTTCCAAACCCGGGCTCTCGCCCTGTTCCAACAGATCCGCGAGAAAGCCTGCATGAAGTCGTCAACCGTGCGGCGACCGAGGCACATCTTCCGCTCCCGGCTCCTCCGGTTGTTCACCCAGTTGCGCCTGTTCAGCATGCTCCGGTTATTGCTGCAGCCACGCCTGCAGCTCCCACACCTCATGTCATGACAGCCCATACCGTCACGACGCATGTTGCTCACCCTCATGCTGACCGGATTGTCCATTCCCCAGACATGGATCTGGCCTCTGCTCGCCCTGTGACGCCGCATGTCAGTGCGACAACCCGTTCGGACGTGACGCCGACCGTTCGTCTTGTGAGCTATCATGGCGCACGCCCGACACCACTGGTCGCTGCTGCGTGGCACACACAACCCGTTCATCAGGTTCGTGAGGCGTCCTTGACCCGCGTTGCAGAAGAGCGCCCACGCCCGCACCATCATGCCAGCTCTGCGCTGGGAAATGACGAAGACGCATTGCCCCCGCCAGTTCCGTTGGCTAACTGAGACCCTTTCTTCTTTATTAACTGCTCGTTCAGTATTTTCCGGATAGCTTCGGGCGAGCACCTTAGACAGGACGCAACGCCGCACGATGCCCCAGGACGTGCCACCCCCATCAGGTTCGCGTCGCGCAGCGCGCCCGGGCAAACGGGCAGAGCGGCGCGACTCACAGACGGCAGTGCGAACGCCTTCCCGCCGTCTTAATCTGGATCAGATGCATAGTCGCCTTCTGGGCGTTGGCATGGGTTTTCTGGCCATTTATGGCGCAGTTGCCCTCAAAGCCACGTTCGCAACGGTGCTGATGCCTATGGAGCCCGAGAAGCGCCAGATCGCACCTCAGGTTCCAGAAATTCCGAAAAGCGATCCACGTGGTGAAATGGCAGGCGATTTCGTCCTGCCTACAGTCAAACGCGCCACCATTACCGACCGTAACGGGCAGGCCCTGGCGCTATCTCTTCCCGTCGCGCAGGTTTATGCCAATCCGATGGAACTGATTGATCCAGAAGACGCGACAAAGAAGCTTAAAACCGTTCTGCCCAAACTGGATGAAGCAGAAACTGTTCGTCGCCTCTCGCTGAAGAAGCAGTTCGTTTACATTGCCCGCGATATTTCCCCCGTGCAGGAAATCGCAATCAATAACCTCGGTATTCCCGGCATCTATTTTGAGGCCGGTGAGCGCCGTCATTATCCTCTTGGCCGGACCGCAGCCCAGATCATGGGCAGCGTGGATATTGATGATCATGGCATCGCAGGCGTGGAGCGCTTTTTTGATCAGCGCCTGAATTCGGACCGCACACCACTGCGCCTCTCTCTGGATGTTCGCGTTCAGGCCGTGGCACATGATGAGTTGCAGGCTGCCAAGGATGAATTCTCGGCAATCGGCGCTTCGGCCATTGTCATGGATGTTCGGACGGGTGAAATTCTCGCCATGGTCAGTCTTCCTGACTATGACGCCAATGAATTCAACCATGCACCAAACGATGCCCGCTTTAACCGGGCCGTGACAGGCATGTATGAGCCGGGCTCGACTTTCAAGCTTCAAACGGCGGCCATGGGTCTCCAGCTTGGCGTAGTTCATATCTGGGATCGGTTTTCGACCATTCCTATCCGGGTTGGTCGCTTCACCATCCGCGATATGAAGACTGATCATTTTGCACCATGGCTGTCTCTGCCGGGTGTGCTGGCCTATTCGTCCAACCCGGCCGCAGCCCATATTGCCCTGGATGTGGGCGCCCAGCGCCAGCAGGACTGGCTGCGAAACATGGGCTTCTTCAACCGCGTCCCGGTTGAGCTTCCAGAAGCCGGACGTCCACTTGTACCGGCCTCGAAAAACTGGGGACTTTCCACCGTCATGACTGTTGGCTTCGGTCATGGTGTGGCTGAGCCTCCGCTGGCCATTGTCCGTGGCACAGCGGCGACCGTGAATGGTGGCATTCTTTTGAAGCCCACACTGGTGGCTCGGGATCAGCAGGACGAGAGCCAGACACCTGATGCCAAGGTGCGTCCTGTCGCTTACAAGCCCGACGAAGCGGATAGTGGTGATGACATTGGCGCACAGACACCTGTCGGAACACGGGTTCTGTCAGAGAAAACCTCTGCCCTGCTACGCAAACTGCTGCGTCTTGACGTTACCCTGGGAAGCGGCAAATCGGCTGAAGTTCCGGGCTATTACGTGGGTGGCAAAACAGGCACGGCTGAAAAGATCGGTGCTCATGGTGGATACCTGAAACACGTCAACGTTTCGGCCTTCACCAGTGTTTTCCCGATGAACAACCCGCATTATGCGGTGTATGTCATGCTCGATAGCCCACAGGGCACTGCAGCCACACATGGCTGGACCACTGCTGCATGGAACGCAGCGCCAACCGTCAAGAAGATCATTTCCCGTGTTGGGCCTATCCTGAACCAGTTCCCGGATACGGCCAACAAAGACGCCATTGACGCGTCTCTTTCCATCCCCATGAATCCGTCCGTGCCAGCGGGCTATCGTGCCCTTGGCCCTGGCAATGATCCTGGGGATCCGCGCAATCAGGCGCACACTCCCAAGACACAGCACTGAGCCTACCCATGCGTCTCTCTGAACTCCTCCGGCAGAATGGTTCCGTTCTGTCGCCTTCCGTTGACCCTGAAATCTGCGCGGTAACAGCAGACAGCAGACAGGTCCGGCCGGGCACACTGTTTTTTGCTCTCCGGGGCGCGAAACAGGACGGAGCAGCCTTCATTCCTCAAGCGGTCGCAAATGGTGCAGTTGCCGTTGTTGCAGATCATCCGGCGCAAGCTGATGTTCCCGTTCTGCTAACTCCTGACGCCAAACACCTGCTCGCATTAACGGCTGTAACGCTTGCAGGTCCACAGCCGACCTGCATTGCAGCAGTAACCGGAACAAACGGCAAAAGCAGCACGGCAGAATTTCTTCGCCAGATCTGGACGCTTCAGGGCTTCAAGGCGGCCAGCCTTGGAACTCTGGGGCTGATTGCCAACGTTGACGTCCCGCCTCCGCCATCACTGACAACACCAGATCCCGTTTCACTGGCCAAGACACTTGCCTCTTTGGCGCAGTACGGTGTGGATCATGTTGCACTCGAAGCCTCATCGCATGGACTGGAGCAGCACCGCCTTGATGGCGTTACGCTTAACGCAGCGGGCTTTTCAAATCTGACGCGTGACCATCTGGATTACCACGGCACGATTACAGCCTATCGCACTGCCAAACTGCGTCTTTTTGAAGAACTTTTGCCAACTAGTGGTATTGCTGCGGTCAATGCGGATATGGATCCTGAGACGCTCAACGCGTTGCAGGCACTGGCAGCCCAGCGCGCCATGACACTTCGCACAGTCGGCAAAACAGGGACAGCCCTGCGCCTTCTCGAAACAACTCCGACACCTACCGGTCAGATTGTTCGGCTCTCCCTCTACGGCGAAGAGCTTCCAGAAATGACCTTGGCATTACCCGGCCTGTTCCAGGCCGATAATGCCATGCTGGCAGCCGCGATGTGCTGGCAGGATGAAAGCACAGCACGAAGCGTGGTAGATTACCTGCCGCAGTTGGTCGGTGTGCGCGGACGATGTGAACGTGCTGTTGAGCTTTCCAATGGAGCCGCAGCCTACGTCGATTATGCCCACACGCCGGATGCACTGGAACGCGTTCTAGCGAGCCTCCGGCCACACACCAAAGGACGGCTTATTGTGGTGTTCGGTGCGGGCGGCGATCGTGATCGTGGCAAGCGCCCGTTAATGGGCGAAGTTGCAGCGCGCATGGCGGACCTGGCGATTGTCACAGACGATAACCCGCGCACGGAAGATCCGCAGAGTATCCGTTCCGCCATCCATGCGGCCTGCCCAGAAGCGCACGAAATCGGAGACCGCAGGTCTGCGATCGCCGCAGGGTTGGACGCGCTTCAGCCGGGGGACATTCTGGTTGTTGCTGGCAAGGGTCATGAGCAGGGACAGATTGTTGGTCAAACCGTTCTTCCGTTCGATGACCGCAGCGTTATCCGTGAACTCGCAGGTGCAGCATGAACGTTCTCTGGACATCCGAAGAGCTTCGTGATGCGACAAATGGCCGCCTTGAAGCTGAGGTTGCCGTCACCGGAATTTCCATCGATACGCGGACACTGAAATCTGGCGACCTGTTCATCGCACTTAAGGGCGATGCCAGTGATGGCCACGCTCACATCGCGCAGGCCCTTGATGCCGGGGCAGCGTGTGTAATGGTGCATGACACCAGAGGCCTGACAGATCCACGCCTCCTGATCGTTGCCGATACGATGACGAGTCTGGAGGCACTGGGACGCTTCGCACGCGCACGCTTTGATGGAAAAGTCGTTGCGATTACTGGCAGCGTCGGCAAGACCACGACGAAAGACATGCTCCGCACCGCACTTTCTGCGCTCGGGCCGACACATGCTGCCATCGCCTCCTACAATAATCACTGGGGCGTCCCTCTCACCTTAGCGCGCCTCCCCCGCGATGCACGTTTTTGCGTGAGTGAGATTGGCATGAACCATGTGGGGGAAATTGCCCCCTTGGCTGCGCAGGTTCGCCCGGACGTCGGGATCATTACCACCATCGGAACAGCACATCTGGGCCACATGGGAAGCGTGGAAGAAATCGCGCGTGAAAAATCCCAACTCTTCAGCGCATTACCACCACACGGGACGGCCATTGCTCCGGACGATGCTGTAGGGCAAGACCTGTTTCAGGCAGCCCTCCCTGCCCATGCATCTCTTTGGTTAAGCGGCTTTTCTGCTGCCGCCCAAGTCCGGTTAGAAAACTTGGTCTGCACCGCGGAAGGCAGCACTTTTACCCTGACATTACCTAATGTTCCGAGCGTGTCCGTCAGATTAACAGCTCCCGGCCGACATCTGGCGCGAAATGCCGCGCTGGCTCTCGGAGCTGTCGCAGCGCTTGGCAAAAATGTGCAGGATGCGGCTAAAGCGTTGACCGGGTTTGTTCCAGGAGCAGGCCGCGGACAGATGCGTACTGTGCTGAACGACGTGCAGTTGCTTGATGAAAGCTACAATGCATCCACGACCAGCATTCGTTCGGCGCTAGAGACTCTCTCGCTTCTTCCCGCCAAACGGCGCGTGGTCGCTCTGGGAGACATCCGTGAGCTTGGCGCGTTCGCAGAGGCAGAACATCGTTCTCTGGCGGATGCCGTAATCGCAGCAGATGCACTGGCTTTCTGCTGTGGCACCCATATGCACGCGCTTTACGAAGTTCTTCCCGAAACCGTGCGGGGTGGTTACGCCCCGGACGCGTCTTCCCTCGCCCCCCTTCTGTGTGATGCTCTCCGTCCCGGTGACCTGCTGCTTGTCAAAGGCAGTTTGGGCAGCCGGATGCGCGATGTCATTGCGGCCCTCGATAACGCTTCCAACCCGGTCTCTGCCTGATGCTGTTCAATCTCGTCGCCTCTCATGCCTCATCGCATGGCGGGTTCTTCAACCTCTTCCATTATCTGACGTTCCGCTCGGGTTGTGCATGCCTGACGGCGCTGGTGATCTCGCTGGCGCTTGGCAACCCCTTCATTGCACAGCTCAAACGGATCCAGCGTGAAGGGCAACCTATCCGCACGCTTGGTCCGGAACGGCATATTCTGGAGAAGGCTGGCACGCCAACAATGGGCGGGATGCTGATCCTGATCGCACTGTTCTCTGCGACGCTATTGTGGGCAGACCTGACAAACGGTTTTGTCTGGGCCGTTATGCTCACGACTGCCGCATTCGGTGCCGTTGGCTTTGCAGACGACTATCTGAAGCTCTCCCGCCGTAATACGAAAGGTGTGTCCAAGCGTGTACGACTGGGATGTGAGTTTGCAGCCTCTCTCATCGCAGGCATCTGGCTCCAGCATCTGACGCCACCGGAGCTCCGTAATGCCGTCGCGTTCCCCTTCGTGAAGGATATCCTCCTTCCGCTCGGTTATGCCTTCCCACTTTTTGCGATGATTACGATCACAGGCTTCGGCAATGCCGTGAACTTCACCGATGGCCTGGATGGGCTAGCCATTGTTCCTGTCGTAATTGCAGCGCTCGTCTTTGCGCTGATTGCCTATCTCGTCGGCAATCATGTTTTTGCTGATTACCTCCAGCTTCATCCTGTTCCGGGCACCGGAGAACTGGCTGTGTTCTGCGCCGCACTGATTGGAGCAGGGCTTGGCTTCCTGTGGTTCAATGCACCCCCGGCTGCCGTTTTTATGGGTGATACAGGCTCCCTGTCCCTCGGGGGCGCACTCGGTGCCGTTGCTGTTGCCGTCAAGCATGAGCTTGTTCTGTGCATTGTTGGCGGTGTGTTTGTCGCAGAAACACTCTCCGTCGTGATCCAGATTTTCTGGTTCAAGCGTACAGGCCGGCGTGTGTTCCTCATGGCACCGTTGCACCATCACTTTGAAAAGAAGGGCTGGCAGGAACCGAAGATCGTCGTACGATTCTGGATTGTCTCCATTGTTCTGGGGCTGTGTGGTCTGGCCACGCTGAAATTGAGATGACAGGCTTTCCGACAGATCTTCTCGCAGGCGAGCACTATGCGGTTTGCGGTCTTGGTCGTAACGGTGCGGCCGTAGTCCGCGCGTTGCTGAACATGGGTGCCGAGGTTCAGGCATGGGACGATAATAACCCGTCCCTGCCCTCTCATGAGCGACTGACACTTGCACCACTGACAGACCTTTCCGGCATGACAGCGCTCGTCCTGTCTCCTGGTATTCCGCATATTCTGCCTAAGCCGCATCCCGTGGCCGAACTGGCTCGCGCTCAGAATGTGCAGATCCTGTCAGATGCAGAATTGCTTTATCGCAATGTTCGCAAAGCCGGATCCAAAGCGCATTTTGCAGCCATAACCGGTACAAACGGAAAATCCACAACAACAGCTCTGCTGGCTCATCTCCTGCAATCCGCCGGGGTTCCCTGTGTCGCGGGCGGCAATCTGGGCACTGCGTCTCTGGCACTTCCTCTTCTGGCTGATACCGGCATCTACGTTATTGAGATGTCGTCATACATGCTGGACCGGCTGGATCAGTTCCACGCTGCGACTGCCTGCCTGTTAAACATTACACCGGACCATCTTGATCGTCATGGAGACATGGATGGCTATGCGGCAGCGAAAGCGCATGTCTTCGACAACATGACGTCTGAAGATCTGGCGGCCATCGGCGAAGACGATCCATGGTGCCTGACGATCGCCGAGAAAATTGCGTCACGAGGAATTCCCGTCACGATGCTGGCGCCGGATGCGGTTCCATCCTTTGACGGCCCTGCACTCCCCGGACGGCACAACCGTCAGAACGTCGCAGCGGCTTGGGCGATGGCAAAGCATCTTGGTTTGAGCGACACGGCTATTCGTGATGGATTGGCCTCATTTCCCGGTCTGGAACACCGGCTGCAAAAGGTAGCCGAGCGGGATGGTGTGGCGTTCATCAACGATAGCAAAGCAACTAATGCCGAAGCTGCGTCCAAGGCGCTTGGGTCCTACGACCGTGTGATGTGGATTGCAGGAGGAACGGCTAAGGCGGGGGGCATCGAGATGCTTATCCCGTGGTTTGACCGCATTGCCCACGCGTTCCTCATTGGCCGAGATGCCTCTGTTCTTGCTGAAACGCTTCGAGCCAATCGCGTTCCTTACACGATGTGTGACACGCTTGATCGCGCAGTTCCCGCAGCGTTTGACGCAGCCGTGACGGCTGGTGTCAAAACTGTTCTTCTGTCTCCGGCCTGTGCAAGTTTTGATCAGTTTCGCAGTTTTGAGGATCGTGGGTCACACTTTCTCCAGATTTGCGATAATATTGTGAAATCAGGCCATTCGGGCGAAATGCTCAAAGCAAAACAGGAAGGTTGACGGTCATGGCGGGCTCCTCCCGTGTCGATTCATCGGCAATCGCCCGCTGGTGGCGCAATACCGACCGGGTCACACTCGCCTGTGTCGGAATTCTGATCGGCCTGGGTTATGTGCTGATGCTCGCGGCCAGCCCTGCCGTGGCTTCGAGAATTGGCGCGTCCCGCAACATGTTCATCCTCAAGCAGGTGATCTTTCTGGCACTGGCTGGGGCGATCGTGCTTGGTGTGTCTTATCTTTCGCGAGCGGGTGTCAAAAAGCTGGCCTTTATCGGGGGTATTCTTGCCCTTGCCGCCACAGCCATGACACTGGTGCACGGGATGGAGATCAAAGGCGCGCGCCGCTGGATCGCCCTGCCCATGATGTCCGTGCAGCCTTCAGAATTTCTAAAGCCCTGCTTTGCCGTCATGACGGGCTGGCTGCTCTCCGCGCGCCGAACGGTCGTTTTGCGGGGGAACATAGCGTTCCCCGGAATGCTGATCGCATTCGCATGCTTTGGCGTCATTCTGGCGCTCCTCAAGTCCCAGCCGGACATTGGAATGTTGTCCGTCATCACCATGGTTTTTATGACGCAGCTCTTCGTCGACGGACTGCGTCTGTATTGGGTCGGGCTTTGTGTTGCAGGCATGATTGGTGCGTTCGGCATGGCGTTCGTCATGTTCCCGCACGTGCGCTCCCGTGTTGAACGGTTCCTGCATCCGGACGTTGGCGATCACTATCAGATCGACACAGCGCTGCGTGCTTTCGGAAATGGGGGTCTGCTCGGACGTGGGCCGGGTGAAGGACGCGTCAAGGATCTGCTGCCTGATGCTCATGCCGACTTTGTTTTTGCCGTTGCTGGCGAAGAGTACGGTCTGTTGCTTTGCTTCGGCATTATCACCGTGTTCGGCATTATCGTTCTTCGCACCCTGCTGAAACTGATGCGGGAAGAAGATCCTTTTGTGATTGTCTCTGCGGCAGGCCTGGTGACAGGGTTCGGGCTACAGGCGTTCGTCAACATGGGGTCAACACTTCACCTCATCCCAACGAAGGGCATGACGCTGCCATTCATTTCGTATGGTGGGAGTTCGGCCATGTCCATTGCTCTGACCATGGGAATGGTCCTTGCCCTGACGCGCCATCACGTTGGCCCGGGCAAGATTGCCCAGCGTGTCGCCACCCCTTACATCCCCGGTTCCCTTCTTGAGAGAAACACCCCATGAAACGTCCGATTGTCGTTGCTGCCGGTGGAACCGGAGGGCATTTTTTCCCGGCTGAAGCTGTTGCAACCGTCTTGGTAGAACGTGGGCATGACCTTGTTCTCATGACGGACGCCAGACATGGGCGGCGTGAGACCGGCCTGTTCAAGGATCGGCCTCAGTACGTGCTGGACGGCGCAGGCGTGGCTGGCAAAGGCCTTGGTGGAAAAGTGCGTGGTATCACCGCGCTTCTGCGAGGCATGCTGGAAGCACGCCGGGTCCTAAAAACACTTGATGCGGCCGCTGTCGTCGGTTTTGGCGGATATCCATCCATTCCGCCGCTTCTCGCCTCTCGCATGTTGCCAAAATCGCAGCGTCCGGAAATGGTTATTCACGAAGGGAACGCGGTTCTCGGGCAGGCAAACGCCTTTCTGTCGCGCTTTTCTCCGCTCATCGCCACGTCTTATGACAGCGTTGCGCGCCTCCCGCAGGGCGCCCGCATCACTTTGACGGGCATGCCTGTTCGGGCCGGGATCGAAGCCCTGTTCGGACAACCCTATACCGCTCCGACAGAGACTGTTCGGCTCCTGGTCTGGGGTGGCTCTCTCGGTGCCCGCGTATTTTCAGATATTGTGCCACAGGCTCTGGCTGCTCTGCCGGTTGGCTTCCGCACACGTCTGCATGTCACGCAACAGGTTCGGGCGGAAGACACCGATCGCGTTCGTGCCATCTATGAAGATGCTGGTATTGCGGTTGAGGTTGAACCTTTTTTCAACGACGTTCCCGAGCGACTGAAATCAGCACACCTGGTTATTGGTCGCGCAGGTGGATCTTCTGTCGCGGAATTGGCCATGGCCGGACTTCCGTCCATTCTTGTGCCTCTGCCCATCGCAGCCTCTGACGAACAGGGCGCGAACGTCAAAGCATTACAGGATGCCGGAGCTGCCTGGATGGTTCGTCAGCCGGATTTTACATCTGCGGCCCTGACGGCTCTCGTGGCTGACCTGCTTACACACCCTGAGCGCCTTTCTGCTGCTGCTGAAGCTGCACGTCAGTTTGCTCGCCCTCATGCTGCCGCAAAAGTAGCAGACCTGATCGAAGCCGGCCTTCGGTCCTGATCATCTCTTTTTACCCTATTACCTCAAGAGTACCTGCCCCATGCGCGCCCTGCCCCTGAACATCGGAACCATTCATTTCGTCGGTATTGGCGGTATCGGAATGTCCGGCATTGCAGAAGTCCTGCACATGCTGGGCTACCGGGTTCAGGGTTCAGATATTGCGGAAAGCTCGAATGTTCAGCGTCTGCGACACGCTGGCATCCAGATCCACATCGGACATGATGCCTCCAATCTGGGTGACGCCCAGGTTGTCGTGACCTCTACCGCCGTCAAGAAAGACAACCCTGAGGTTGTTGCGGCGCGGGCAAAGCTGATCCCGGTCGTTCGTCGTGCGGAAATGCTGGCAGAACTGATGCGTCTGCGCTGGTCTGTCGCGATCGGCGGCACACACGGCAAGACCACGACGACAAGCCTTGTGGCCTGCGTTCTGGAGCATGCGAAGCTGGACCCGACCGTCATCAATGGCGGCATCATCGAGGCATACGGCACCAACACCCGTATGGGCTCCGGTGACTGGATGGTGGTGGAAGCAGACGAAAGCGACGGATCATTCCTGCGTCTGCCTGCGGTCATTGCTGTCATCACGAACATGGACCCCGAGCATCTGGATCACTGGGGTACGGAAGAAGCCATGCAGGCGGGCTATGACCAGTTCGTCTCCAACATTCCGTTCTATGGCTTTGCAGTGCTATGCGTAGATCACCCGCAGGTTCAGCAGATGATCCCGCGCCTGTCCGATCACCGCATCATCACTTACGGTTTCAGCCCGCAAGCTGATGTTCGCGCTGAGAAGGTCGTGATGGACAAGCGTGGCGCAACATTCGAGGTTGTCGTCACGAACCGCGCCCGCAACCGGACGCGTCGCGCCGGTCCGTTCCGCCTGCCAATGCTGGGCCATCATAACGTTCTGAACTCTCTGGCAGCTATCGCGGTGGCGCTGGAAATGGAAATCAGTGATTCCGTCATCGCCTCCGGCCTGGCGTCCTTCAAGGGCGTAAAGCGTCGTTTCACGCGGACGGGTGAATTCAATGGCGTGTCGATCATTGATGATTATGGTCATCATCCGGTCGAGATTGCGGCTGTCCTGAAAGCTGCCCGTCAGGCAGGCGCAAAGAACGTCATCGCCGTGGTGCAGCCACATCGTTATTCCCGCCTGAAAGGCCTGTTCGGCGAATTCTGCACCTGCATGAACGATGCTGATACCGTTATCGTGGCTGACGTGTATGCGGCTGGTGAAAGCCCGATTGATGGCGCAGATCGTGATGCGCTGGTCGAAGGCCTGCGGGATCGTGGACACCGCTCTGTCGTGCCATTGCCCTCACCTGAACTTCTTCCCGAAATGGTGAACGCGATTGCAAAGCCCGGCGACTATGTTGTCTGCCTCGGTGCCGGAACAATCACCCAGTGGGCACAGACCCTTCCGCAAGAGCTGGAAGCTCTGAACACCAAAAGCCCGGCGCCGGAAAGCGCTGTATGAGCGACAACTTTCCAGTTCAGGGGCTTCGCGGACGTCTGACCGCCAATGCACCGCTGGGAGCCCGCGCCTGGTTCCGCACTGGCGGCCCGGCTGACTGGCTGTTCGTGCCAGAAGACGCCGATGATCTGGCTGATCTGCTGCGGAACCGCCCCGTCGACATGCCCCTGACAGTTCTGGGCGCATGCTCAAATGTCATCATCCGCGATGGTGGTATTGAAGGCGTGGTGGTCCGGCTGGCCCGTGGTTTCTCGGACATTGAAGTCCAGACTGATGGCCTGGTAGTGGGTGCCGCGGCTCTGGATGTCACGGTAGCCGAGCACAGTGCCGCGGCTGGACTGGCTGGACTGGAGTTTCTCGTCGGCATTCCTGGGTCCGTTGGCGGGGCTGTGCGCATGAATGCTGGCGCTTATGGTTCGGACATCAATGCCGTTCTCGATTGGGCGGATATTCTCACGTCAGACGGCGAGTTGCGTCGCCTCACCTGTAAAGACCTGGGCTTTGCGTACCGTCATTCGGACTTGCCGGAAGGCGCTATTGTCATCCGGGCTAGACTGCGGGGCACACCAGACGTGCCAGACGCCGTTCGGGAACGCCTTGCAGAAATTCGTGCCTCTCGCGAAGCGTCCCAGCCTGTTCGTGCCCGCACTGGTGGCTCAACGTTTCGTAACCCGGAGGGTCACAAAGCCTGGGCGCTGATTGATGAAGCAGGTTGCCGTGGCCTGACGCTGGGTGGCGCTCAGGTCAGTGAGAAGCATTGCAACTTCCTGCTGAACATTGGTGATGCCAGTAGCGAACAGCTTGAAACGCTTGGGGAAACTGTTCGCAAGAAAGTTCTGGACCATAGCGGGATTGACCTGCACTGGGAGATCAGACGCATTGGTCGTCGTGACGTAGGAGAGAAGACAGTATGAAGGTCGCAGTTTTATATGGCGGTACGTCCAGCGAGCGACCTGTCAGCCTTGTCAGTGGCAATGCAGCCATCTCTGCCCTGCGTGAGAAAGGGCATGAGGTAACGCCAGTCGATGTCGGTGCCGATATTGCCGTCACCATTCAGGCTCTAAAAGCGGCCACCCCTGACGTCGTCTTCAATGCATTGCATGGTCCCAAAGGCGAAGATGGCGCCATTCAGGGTGTGCTGGAATGGATGGGACTTCCGTACACACACTCCGGCATCCGCGCCTCTGCTGTCGCAATGGACAAGGGGGCAACCCGCATGCTGCTCGCCGCAGCGGGACTTCCCATTGCGGAAGGCCGTGTCATCACGCCTGAAGAACTGGCGGAAGCAGACCCACTGCCCGTGCCGTATGTTGTGAAGCCCGTTGCGGAAGGATCGTCGGTCGGCGTTGAAATCATCCGCCAGGGCGACAACCGTCGTGCCGAAATTGCAAAAAATTGGCGCTTCGGCAAAGAAGCTCTTGTTGAAGCCTTCGTGCCGGGCCGTGAGCTGACTGCGGGCGTGATGGGTGATCGCGCTCTGGCCGTAACTGACATTTTGCCTGCCGAAACGGCTGCATTCTACGATTTCGAAGCAAAGTACAAAGCTGGTGGCTCCCGGCACGTCGTTCCGGCAGAGCTGCCAGAAAGCGTGACGGAGCGTGCACTGGATTACGCTCTGCGTGCTCATCAGATTCTTGGGTGTTCTGGCGCCAGCAGAACGGATTTCCGCTACGATGACGAGACAGACACTCTGATCGTTCTCGAGGTTAACACGCAGCCCGGCATGACCCCGACCTCATTGCTGCCGGAACAGGCTGCGTATTGCGGCATCTCCTACCCGGATCTTTGTAACTGGCTGGTTCAGGAGGCACTGACCCGCTGATGCGCAGGGACTCCCGCCCTCAGGAACCCGATTTCCGACGTGACCCGGCTTTCCGCCCGGCGCCGATGCCGCCTTACGAAGACCGGCCGTCACGGACGAAACTGTTCCTGCGCCGTCAACGGAAACTGATTCGCCCCGGAATCGTATTCCTTGTCGTGGTCGGACTGGGAGGAGTAGGAGCGCGCCTTCTGTATGACGCAGCGTCAGAGGAGCGTTTTGCTCCGCTAAGAGCCAAACTTGTGGCTATGGAGCCACTGCCTATCCGGCACGTCATCATCAATGGTCGTGGCATGACCAGCGAAGCATCAATTTACGAAGCCCTGGGAACAAGTACTGGCCACCCAATTTTCGGTTTTTCTGTTGAAGCCGCACGCCAGCGCATTGATGAACTTCCCTTCGTGGATCATGCGACCGTCGAGCGGCGGATGCCGGATACGATCATCATTAACCTGACCGAACGTACACCCATCGCCGTCTGGCAAACACATGGGCATTTTTCGCTCATTAATCAGGCCGGCGAAGAAGTTCCCGATCAGGGCATGACAGGCAAGAATGCTCAGGCATTCCTTCAGCTACCGCTTGTCGTTGGCGATGGTGCCAATACTGCCGCGTCCGTCGTCATTGACGCTTTAGCCAAACAGCCGGATGTCAAATCCCGTGTGACTGCTCTCATTCGTGTGGGAAACAGGCGCTGGAATGTGACCCTGAAAGACGGGACAACTGTCATGCTCCCCGAAGGCGAAGAGGCCGCAGCGTTTGCACGTCTCGCGCAATACCAGACAAGCATGAACCTGCTGGATCGTCCTGTCGTCTCGATTGACATGCGCCTTCCAGATCGCATGGTCATTCATCAGACACCTGCGCCCACACCTCCTCCTGACGCACCCAAAACAGACACCGCCCCTCCTTCTGACAGCAGCCAGACGACACAGCAGCCATGACCGATCTTACACCAACGTCCGATCTTCCGGCCTTTCGCCGCCGGGGTGGTCTGCGGGGCCGGTCCCTGATCCCTGTGGGCGGCGAACGCGAAGTTGCGCTGAACCGCGCATCACGTGAAATCCTGCCGCTGCCTCCGGAAGAGACATCCAAACCTCGCGTCTGGCGCAATGGCGTTTTCGGTGCGCTGGATATCGGCACGACGAAAATGACCTGCCTCATTGGCAAGGGTGAGCCGGATGGTTCCATTCAGGTTCTGGGTTATGGCTGGCGGCGCTCTCACGGCATTCGATCTGGATCGATCGTCGATATTCGTGAAGCCGAAGCTGCCATTCGTGCCACTGTTGGCCAGGCGGAGGAAGCTGCAGAACGCCGCATGGATTCACTGGTCGTCAATCTGTCCTGCGGTCATCCCCGAAGCCGCCTGATCGATGCCCATATGCCCATCGGTGGCCGTGAAGTCACGGATGGAGATGTTCAGCGCCTGATCACGGACGGTCAGGCCCGCGCATGGTCAGAAGGTCGGGACGTCATCCATACGCTTCCCATCGGGTATGTCGTTGACTCCATGCCTGGCATTGCTGATCCGCGTGGCCATCAGTGTGAACAGCTGGCGACGAAACTGCACGTTGTTGACATGAACTCCAGTGCTCTCCGCACACTGGATACCGTTCTTCAGCATTCAGAGCTCAAACTCGACGGACTGGTTTCCAGCCCCTTTGCCTCTGGCGTTGCCGTGCTGGCTGACGAAGAACGTGATTTAGGCGTTACCGTCGTGGAAATGGGAGGCGGAACCACCTCTCTTGCAGTTTTCTGTGAAGGCCGACTGATCCATACGGCGCAAATTCCTGTTGGTGGCCTTCATGTTACCCGTGATATTGCGGGCGTTCTTTCGACGTCTCTGGAAACTGCAGAACGCCTGAAAACCATGTATGGTGCGGCACAACTTGGATCCGACGATCAACGTGAAATCCTGTCCGTGCCCCTCATTGGGGAAGGCCGGGACCGTTTGGCCCGTATTCCGCGCTCGAAAGTGATCTCCGTTATTCAGCCTCGCGTTGAAGAGACACTTGAACTTGTGCGCCATGCTCTGGACAATGCAGGTCTGGGGCGTCTCGCCAACGGGCGTGTCGTTCTGACAGGCGGAGCTTCCCTGATGGAAGGCATCGTGCCTGTCGCCACACGCATTCTTGCCCGGCCGGTTCGCATGGGCAAACCACTGAACGTTCATGGCCTGCCGGAGACTGCTGCAGCTTCGGCCGGTTTTTCCACCGCTGCGGGGCTTCTGGCCTGGGCAGCGGGCGCAGATCGGGACTTTGGGGACATTTCAACCCCGGAACCTCGATCTGGCAGCCTTCTGAAACGTCTCGTGGGGTTCATCCGCGACCGTGGATGAGCTACACAGAAAATAACGCCCTTTTTTCCGTTGCTTCCTCGCAGTTCCGGACCTGATCATGACTTTGAACCTTACCCCGACCCCGAACTCTCACGTTGAACTGGCCCCGCGCATTACCGTCGTCGGTGTTGGTGGTGGTGGCACGAATGCCGTCAACAACATGATCGATTCGGAGCTCAAGGGCGTCGAGTTCGTTGTTGCCAACACGGATGCGCAGCAGCTCGCCCACTCCAAGGCTGAACGCCGCGTCCAGCTTGGCCCCCATCTGACACGCGGCCTCGGCGCAGGCGCCAAGCCGGAAATCGGCCGCGAAGCTGCTGAAGAAGCTGCACAGGAAATCGAGCGTCAGCTCGAAGGGGCGAATCTGGTCTTCATCACAGCCGGTATGGGCGGTGGTACGGGTACGGGTGCGGCACCGGTTATCGCGCGCATGGCCCGTGAACGTGGCGTTCTGACAGTTGGTGTGGTGTCGAAGCCCTTCAATTTTGAAGGTCGCCGCCGCACGCTGGCTGCTGAATCCGGTATCGCCGAGCTTCAAAAGCACGTCGACACCCTGATTGTTATTCCGAACCAGAACCTGTTCAATTCCGCGAACCAGAACACGACGTTCCGTGAAGCCTTTAAAATGGCTGACAACGTCCTGAACATGGGTGTTCGCGGCATTACGGACCTGATGGTCTCTCCGGGCCTCATCAATCTCGACTTTGCGGACGTGAAGGCCGTGATGGAAGAGATGGGCAAGGCCATGATGGGCACCGGTGAAGCCACCACGGAAGATGACGGTGAAGATCGCGCCGTTGCCGCTGCCGAGCGCGCCATCTCCAACCCACTGCTTGAAGATGCGTCCATGGCTGGCGCCCGCGGCCTGCTGATCAACATCACAGGTGGTGAAGATCTGACACTTTACGAAGTGAACGCAGCTGCTGACCGTATTCGTGAAGAAGTTGCCGAAGAAGCAAACATCATCTTTGGTGCTCTGATCGATGAAAACATGAACGGACGTATTCGCGTGTCCGTTGTGGCAACGGGCATCGACACCCAGTCCAGAAATGATCCGAACAATACAGAGACGACGCCTGCGGCGGCTCCCCAGCAGGCCCCTTCTGCCTCGGCTCCACGTGATACGTCTGCTCAAAATCGTCAGGCTCCTCAGACGTTTCAGCCGGGATCAACCTACGCAGGTGGGCCGCCACGCCCGAACTTCAACCTTGACCCGAACGCGTCACAGCAGCCTGCATCGCCCGCACCAGCAGCAGAAAGCCCGGTTGCACCACCGCCACATGCGGCACCTCAACAGCCGCACGTCGCAGCCCCGCAGGACGATGCGGCGCCGCGCTCCCCTCGCGCTGGCCTGTTTTCCGAGCCGCCGCGTGCACCAGCTCCAGAAGCCCCACGCAGCATTTTCGGCCTTATGACAGGCGCTTTCCGTAGCCGTCCGGCTCCGCAGCCAGCAGCACCGCAGGCCCCGCGCACGGAGCAGAACAGCCGTGATGCATATCAGCAGGCGGATCATCATAACCCCTCCGAACAGCGCCATAACCAAGGGCCGTCTGACGGTAGCGATGATTCTACGCTCGATATCCCGACCTATCTCCGTCGCTGAATAGGCAAACTGCTTTCCTGCAAAATCCTGCGCATCGCAGGAAAGCAGTCAGGTAATATCCGGCAACAATCATTGAATGGCACTCCGGCGATGACTGGGTTTTATTATAAGCCAGTCTAAATCGTCGGGGGATTCATGCAGGTTACGCCAGCGCATCATGGAAAGTCGGTTCCAGCAGATCGAAAGGTCCGCCCGCTTCTTTCCAGCGCGTCTGACAGCACGCAGACGCATCTTTTCTCTGAGCGTCCCGATTTGAAGAACCTGCAGACAACTCTTCATTCTCCCATATCCTGCCGAGGCATCGCCCTTCACAGTG
Organism: Gluconobacter sp.; assembly: GCF_047723935.1. Taxonomy (NCBI): domain Bacteria; kingdom Pseudomonadati; phylum Pseudomonadota; class Alphaproteobacteria; order Acetobacterales; family Acetobacteraceae; genus Gluconobacter; species Gluconobacter sp. The sequence continues at coordinate 8,239 of NZ_JBDOBO010000010.1, read as the reverse complement.
GGCTTGATGTCGATCTGGAAATTTCTCCAGCCGAAGCGGATACTGGTATCCGCTTTCAGCGGAGCGATTACCCCGGCTCTCCTTCGTTTCCCGCTCTCTATGACCGGATTATCGACACCAAACTCTCGACTGTTGTTGCCTGCAAAAATGATCCTTCTCTGCGCGTGGCAACTATTGAGCACCTGATGGCGGCACTTAACGCCTTAGAAATCGATAACGCGCTCATTTCGGTTGGTGGTCCGGAGTTACCGGTTCTGGACGGTTCGGCAGATGCGTTTGCTTTTCTGCTACGATGCGCAGGGAAGAAAACGCTAGATACGCCACGAAAAATTATCGAAATTCTTCGAAACGTCCGGGCTGAAGGCGACAACGGCGCTTTCGCCGAACTCCGCCCAGCGCAACGCGGCCTTTCTCTCGCAATTTCGTTAAATTTTGATGCTGAAGCCATTGGGTGTCAGCGCTATGCCATGCAGCTTGATCCGGCTCGCTTTCTAGAAGAAGTGTCTTTCTGCCGTACTTTTGTGAACCGGAAGGACATTTAATATCTTCAAAGTATTGGCCTCGCCCGTGGAGGCTCTCTCGACAATGCTGTCGTAGTGGATGGTAAAACCATTCTTAATCCAGCAGGTCTGAAAATCGAGCGGGAATTTGCCCGACATAAGCTTCTTGATGCTATCGGTGATCTGTATTGCTGCGGCCACCGTCTGAAAGCGGGATTCATCGGCCATAAATCTGGTCACAAAATTAATAACGAGCTTCTGCGCAGCGTTTTTTCAGATCAGAAAAACTGGCGTTTTGAAACTCTGACCTCTACCGTTTCAGCACGGGGCCACCGTCGCACACGCGTCGCAGCCTAAGGTTAAATGGCGGGTCTTTCGTCCCCGCATTCCCGTGATATAAGACGGGCTTCACGGGAAGAGCAGGTATGGCAAGCAGCACTCAGCATCATTTCGAAGTGTCCTGGAACGGACGGGGTCTTGTTCTGAAGGCTGCGGCCGTAAGCGGTTTGCTGCTTCTGTCAGGCTGTTCATTGCTTTCTCATAAGCATGAGAAGCCGGTCATTCCAAAGGCTGCTGACGCAGAGACGCTGTATAACTACGGCATCGATGCTCTTCATTCGGGCCGATATGAACTGGCGGGCGGCGAATTCGAGCTGCTTCAGCAGAACTATCCGTATTCCGGTTTCACCGGAAATGCCGAGCTGATGGAAGGCTATGCCTACTACCTGCAAGGTGAGTATGCGCTTTCGGTTCAACAGCTTGAGCGTTATCTCCAGCTACACCCGACCAGCCCTGATGCGGCCTATGCCTTCTATCTGCGCGCGCTTTGCTATTATGAGCAGATCGCTGACGTGCAGCGTGATCAGCAGGGAACGGTTGAAGCCCTTGATGCTCTGGAAGAGGTTATTACCCGCTTCCCACAGACAGCTTATGCACGTGACGCCCAGCTGAAGATCGATCTTTGCCGTGATCACCTTGCCGGCAAGGAAATGCTGGTTGGCCGCTGGTACCAACAACAGCGCAACTATGAAGCCGCAATGACGCGCTATCAGCGTGTCGTGCAGGATTTCCAGACCACCAATCACGTTGCTGAAGCGCTGGAACGCCTTGTCGAAGTCTATCTGGCTCTTGGCCTCAAAGACCAGGCACGGCAGACTGCATCCGTACTGGGCTATAACTATCCAGACAGTCAGTGGTACCGCTATGCCTATGCAAATCTGCGGGATAACAAGCTGCTGTCCAGCGAGTTCAAGCAGCCGATCAAGACGTCCAGCAAGCCGCGTGGATTCTTTTCCCGCGCCTGGCATAGCGTATTCTGATGTGAGGCGTTTGAAACACGCCTCACTACACACAACATTCCCGTCATGCTGACCCATCTCTCGATCCGTGACGTCGTTCTGATCGAAAAGCTCGATCTGACTCTGGCCGCTGGTCTCACCGTTCTGACGGGTGAGACCGGTGCTGGTAAATCCATCCTGCTCGATAGCCTTGGCCTTGCCCTCGGCGACCGTGCCAATGCTGGACTGATCCGCTCCGGGGCAGCGCAAGCTAGTGTGGCTGCCATCTTTGAAGTTCCGTCCGGGCATCCTGTTTTCACTCTTTTGAGCGAACAGGGAATCGCACTGGAAGAAGCTTCGGAGCCTCTGGTGCTGCGCCGTATCGTGACGCCTGATGGACGCTCGCGCGCTTATGTCTCGGATCAGCCGGTTGGAATTAGTCTACTGCGGCGTATCGCGTCTCAACTCGTGGAAATCCAGGGCCAGCATGAGCAGATGGGCCTCGCCGATCAGAGCACCCACCTGAATTTGCTGGATGCATTCGGCGTCAAACGGGACCTTTTGGCGCGAACCGCCACAACGTTTCATCAATGGGCCAATGCTCGCACAGCCCTCGCAAAGGCACGCTCCGAAATGGATGCTGCTGCGCGCGAGGAAGAGTGGCTGCGCGCGACCGTTGATGACCTCTCGACTTTGGCTCCTCAGGAAGGCGAAGAAGAGTCTCTTGCCGCGCTACGTGTCAGTCTTCAGCAAGATGAACGTCGCGGAGAGGCTGTTGCCGCAGCCCTTTCTGAACTGACGCCGCGTGACCGACGCTCATCGAACCCTTCCGCAGCTTTGCGGTCTGCCAGTAGAGCATTGGTCCGGCTACTGCCGTCTTCTGCAGAAACTGAAGGCAGCACCTCCACTCATCAGGCGCAGGCTCAGGAAGCTTTAGATGCGCTGGAAAAAGCTGAGGAAGCGTTAGCAGAAGCAGAAATGCTGCTAACGCGTCTTGCTGCCGATACGGAGAGCGACCCACGGCTGCTGGAAGAGACAGAAGAGCGTCTTTTCTCCCTGCGGGCCGAAGCCAGAAAACATAACGTCTCGGTCGCTGAACTGCCGTCCTTTCTGGCGTCTCTGAAAAGCCGTTTGGCTGCACTCGATTCGGGGAATGCCGAACTGTCACGGCTTGAAATCGCTTTGACAGAAGCGCGGCTGGCCTATGAAGAAGCCGCGAAAGCTCTGTCCAAGGCGCGCGAACACTCTGCTCAAAAACTGGAGCAGGCCGTCAGCCGTGAGTTGAAGCCGGTCAAACTTGAACGTGCCCGTTTTATTGTCTCGCTGCTCCCGCTCGCACCAGAACAATGGAACAGCCGCGGCATGGAGCAATCCTCTTTTCTTATCGCGGCAAACCCCGGTCAGGCGCCCGGTCCTTTGGCCAAAGTGGCCTCTGGGGGTGAACTATCGCGTCTGATGCTTGCGCTGAAGGTTGTGCTGGCCCAGCGCTCTGACGTTGGAACACTGGTCTTTGACGAGGTGGATTCTGGCGTTGGCGGCGCAACCGCATCATCAATCGGCGACCGGCTTCACAAGGTCGCACAGGACGTACAGGTCCTGGTCGTAACGCATAGTCCGCAGGTTGCCGCCCGAGGTGACCATCACCTGCGCATTGCCAAGCGCATCCGCAACGAGCGCACCGAGACACTTGCAGAGCCTCTTTCCCGTGAAGCCCGCCGCGAAGAAATTGCCCGAATGCTTGCGGGTGACGTCATTACTGATGCGGCACGCGGCGCCGCAGATAGCCTTCTGGAACAGACCGCATGAATTCTGCCGATCGTCACGCCGAACTTGAGACCCTGCTCGCCCGATGGGACGAGGCCTATCACGGCAAGGACGACCCGGAGGTTTCTGACGCAGAATATGACGCTGCCCGGCGTGAGCTTCTGGAACTGGAAGACGCCAACCCTGAGCTTCGCCGTGAGGGAGGAGCAAGCGAGCGCGTAGGCGCCCTACCCGACTCGGCTTTTGGAAAACACCGTCACCTTGTTCCGATGCTGTCTCTGGATAACGTCTTTGGGACTGACGGATTTGAAGGATTTGTTTCCCGCGCCGGTCGCTTTCTGGGACTGAATGACGACGGCATTCAAGCCCTTCAATTTGTTGCCGAGCCCAAAATTGACGGTCTGTCTATCAACCTGACGTATGAAAATCGAAAATTCGTCCGGGGCGTCACGCGTGGAAACGGTATTGAGGGTGAAGACGTCACGGCTAATCTGCTGACGCTCAAGGATATTCCACACACTCTCCCTGATGATGCACCAGATGTCATAGAAATCCGTGGTGAAGTTTTCCTCTCAAAGAAGAACTTCCTGACCCTGAATGAGCAACAGACAGAACGCGGAATCAAACCGTTCGCCAATCCGCGAAATGCCGCAGCAGGATCTCTTCGACAGCTAGACCCGGAAATCACACGCAACCGACCCTTGTCCCTGTTCGCCTACGCTCAGGGTTACGCATCGTCTGCTGTGAGCGAAACACATTCAGGATATCTTGAGGCCCTGACACGTTGGGGCTTCACGGTTAATCCCCTGTCCGAACTGATCGAACATGCCCGGGATATCCCCGCGTATGTGGACAGGCTCGCTCGCGATCGCTCCGGCCTCGATTATGATATTGATGGCATTGTCTTCAAACTGAACGATATTACCCTCCAGAACCGGCTGGGATTTGCAGGTCGTGCACCGCGTTGGGCCATCGCCTGGAAGTTCCCGGCTGAACAGGCCATCACCCGGCTGCTGCGGATTGAAATTCAGGTCGGACGAACTGGCGCGTTGACCCCTGTAGCTCATCTGGAGCCCGTCAATGTTGGTGGCGTGATTGTTTCGCGCGCAACCCTGCACAACGAAGACGAAATCGCCCGTAAGGACGTTCGTGATGGCGATCTGGTTCGCCTTCAACGTGCCGGAGACGTCATTCCACAAATTCTGGGCGTTGTGGAAAGCGATGAGCCACGCAGCCCGCGATATGTCTTCCCTGATCATTGCCCGGTCTGCGGATCACTGGCTGAGCGTGTTCATGGAGAAGCAGTGCGCCGCTGTACCGGCGGACTGACCTGTGAGGCACAGGTCGTGGAACGCCTCATTCACATGGTGTCACGAGGCGCGTTCGACATTGATGGCCTCGGAGACCGCAGCATCCGAGAATTTCATGCTGCGGGCTACGTCCTGCGCCCAGGAGATATTTTTCGCCTGAGCGCATATCAGGATGAACTTCAGAAACGGGACGGCTGGGGAGAGCTCTCGGTCAGGAATCTTCTTCAGGCGATTGATGAGCGACGGACCATATCTCTGGCCAGGCTCATTTTCGGTCTTGGAATTCGCCGGATCGGGGAGCGTAACGCCCAGCTTCTTGCGCGGCATTACGGCACCTTTGAAGCCTGGCGCGACGCAATGGTAGCCGCGAACGCGGGCAGTGAAGAGCGGGAAGCGTTAGATTCCATCATGGGCGTCGGTGGTGCGATTGCAGACGAACTGGTCGCATTCTTTTCAGAAGCCCACAACGTCGAAACTCTTGATGATCTGCGGCAGCAACTTCACACAATTGAAGCAGAAGAAGCACCGTCCGAAGGTCACCTCTCAGGCAAAACCATCGTCTTCACTGGCACCCTGACCACAATGACCCGCCCTGAAGCAAAAGCGATCGCGGAGCGTCTTGGGGCACAGGTAACCGATAGTGTTTCCAAAAAGACGTCTCTGGTTGTGCTGGGAGAAAAAGCGGGATCAAAAGCAAAGAAGGCTGCTGATCTGGGGCTTGAAACTGTTGACGAAGCCGGTTGGAGAACATTGGCAGGGATTTGACAGTTTTAAGACATTGAGGACCTGCATGGCTGCCACCCGAAGATAATTGGCGTGTTCTGGTGTCTTCGGAGTATGATGCCGCCTGCATGCAAGTTTCTTCTTACACCCAGCACATGATTGTTCTTCTCCTGCTGGGCCTTCTCGCGACCGTCGTCCTGATCGCGGTCTCCATCCTGATCTCTCTTTCAGAGATTTCCTTTGCCGCAGCTCGTGACGTCAGGCTTCGCTCGAAAGCAGAAGCCGGCGATCCACGAGCTGTTGCCTTCCTGAAGCTCCGTCGCAACAGCGGGCAGGTCATTACTGTCCTGCAGATCTGCCTGAATGCCGTTGGCGTTCTTGGCGGCATCATCAGCGAATCGATGTTGAGCGAGCCCATCGCAGACGGCTTCCAGCTCATGGGCTTTTCACCGTCTCTTTCGGCAAAAGGCGGCTCGGCCTGCTCCTTCATTCTTATTACGGGACTTTTCGTCCTGTTCGCGGATCTGCTTCCCAAGCGGATTGCGATGAATGCGCCGGATCGGATCGCTCTTAAGGTTGGGTGGTTCCCTGCCTTGGCGTTGAAGGTCCTGTATCCTGCGGTCTGGGTCTTTTCGCGCGTATCCGATGTGCTTCTGCGCGTGATGAAAATCCCAGCTGCGGCCACTGTCGAACCTGTAACGCCTGAAGATCTGCGCGCTATTCTCGCTGCAGGCACAGCCTCTGGTATCCTGCTGGAGCAGGAACATCAGATGATTCAGAATGTTCTGGGCCTTCAGGATCGCTCCGTAACGTCCGCCATGACCCCGCGTGATGAGATCGTCTTTCTGGACGTTCAGGAGACACCGGAGAGCCAGCGGGATAAGGTTCGCGTGCGTCCCTACTCCCGTTATCCCCTTTGCGATGGCGGTCTGGATCGCGTGATCGGATCTATTCGCGCAGAAGACGTTCTGGTTGCGGTTGTGGATGAGCCGCAATCCAAGGAGAGCCTGACGCCCGTCGCCAGCCAGATCTTCAAGATGCGCCGGGATGTCTTGTCCCTGCCCGACACGCTGAACTTGTGGGAAACTCTCGCGCAGTTTGATGCTCATTCCGCAGGCTTTGCACTGATCGTGAATGAGTACGGACTGGTCGTGGGCCTCATCACCTACAAGGACATCATGGGCGCCCTGATGGATGGTCTGGTCAGCCCATTTGAGGAGCAGGCCATTGTCCGCCGTGATGCCAACTCCTGGCTCATCGATGGCGCAGCCCCAATTGGTGACGTTATTCGCGAATTGGATATCCCAATTTTCGACGATGCCCAGAATTTCGATACCGTTGGTGGCTTCGTGATGAATCGCCTACGTCGCATGGCCCGAAAGGCGGATAGCGTCGAATCTTCAGGCTTCCGATTCGAAGTTGTGGACGTTGAAGGTTTCCGGATTAACCAGCTTCTGGTGACACGCCTCTAACAGGAAACCTTTCTTCCAAGCATGGAGGCTGATTAAGATCGCACAATGCGTTCTGCAGGACATGGTTCCTGCCTCAGCCTTGGAAGATTGCTCCTTTGCCTGATTTTCAGCACTCAGCTCTGATTATCGTCGACGTCCAGAATGATTTTTTGCCTCATGGAGCCTTAGCTGTTCCAAGAGGCGATGAAATCATCGCCCAGGTTAATGCCCTGTCCCATCTTGGCTTTGGGGCTGTAATTGCCACTCAGGACTGGCATCCCGCAAATCACTGCTCTTTCGCGCCACAAGGCGGACCTTGGCCCGAACATTGTGTTGCAGTGTCGTCAGGTGCCGATTTTCCAAAATCTCTCGACCTTAGCCCGATCAGCCATATCTTTCACAAAGGAATGGCGCAGAATCGGGATAGCTATTCAGCGTTCTTCGACAATGACCATGTCACCTCTACGGGCCTGAATGCGCTCCTCAGCGGCCTTTCCATCAACCATGTTGTGATCTGTGGCTTGGCCCTTGATTTCTGTGTCGCGGCAACTGCCGAGGACGCCATGCGCTGTGGCTTTAGGACAGACATCGCGCTTGAGGCCTGTCGTGGCATCAACCCAGACCAAAGCGCCCTCCTCCAGAAACTGAGGAGCAACGGAATCACTTTGTCTGACTGAACGAACTCGGCTGGAGAGGACACTACATATGAAACTGAAATTATTCGCAGCGATGTTACCCCTTATCGCACTCTCCACCTCATTTGCGTCTGCAGAAGTCCCAACGACACAGGAACTCCTGAGCCGTTCGGGCTTCAAGGAGGCCTATAAAAGCATGATTACATTGCCGGCCTGGGTTGTATCAGGACAGGGCACATCAACGCCTGTGGAATATTTTTCTCAGAATGGAAAACGCTATGCACTGGGTCACATGTGCAAACCCCACGACTGTGCGGCGCAGCAGCTCGAAATCGTAATGGCAAACGACCATTCAGGTGCATGGGGGCTTTTGTCGATTAAGGCTAACAGCGCCTTGAAGCAGACTCTTCTCGGATCACCAGAACCAGCAATGGAAAAGGTTCTTCGAGATGCCTATAGCAAGAATAATCCTGCCAACTAATTTTTTGAAGATTGCTAGGCGCGCGGCGCTGCTGTTAAGCAGGCTGGCGCGCCCTGCTGGATTCGAACCAGCGACCCACAGCTTAGAAGGCTGTTGCT
>NZ_JBDOBO010000009.1:0-66428 GCF_047723935.1 Gluconobacter sp. | reverse complement strand
GGTGCTGCCCTTGGTGTCGCAGCCGGCATGGCGATTGAAGGTGCTGCCAATTCCTATCCCGGCGGATACTACCCTGGTGGATATCAGGGGGGTGTTCCTGCTGGCGGGTATGCCGTTCCGCAGGGATATTATGGAGCGCCAGCCTATTACGGTGGTGTCCCGCCTTATACGTGGGGGTATTGAGGCGGGAGTTTAAAAGTGCGGCCTTTTCGTCAGTCAGTGACGAAATCGGCGGCGCGGTATCCCTGAGCAAACAGATGTGCACGCAGACCTGAAAAATTGATCTGCGTACCAATCACCTTCTTCACATTCGGTTTTGCGTGGAAGGCCAGGCCCAGCCCGGCGCTGGCCAGCATTGGAATATCGTTTGCACCGTCACCAGTTGTGAGTGCAGCACGAAGTTGAACACCCCGTTCAGTTGTCAGGGCTTCCAGATGAGTCAGCTTTGCATCTGGCCCCAGAACCGGGCCGCCAAGCTTTCCGGTCATCTTGCCATCAACGATATCAAGAATATTTCCGTGGTTTTCGTCGAAGCCACACAGCTCTGCCACACGTTGTGTGAACCATGTGAAGCCACCTGACACCAGAGCCGTGCGCGCGTTGTGCTTGCGCATAGTTTGCACGAGCTCTTTTGCGCCGTCCGTCAGGGTTACATTCTTCCAGACGTCTTCCAGAACAGACGCTGATTTTCCTGCGAGCAGAGCAACGCGTTGTTCAATGGACGTTTCAAAGTCGATCTCTCCATTCATGGAGGCTCGGGTGATGGCCGCAACCTGCTCGCCTACACCAAGAGCTGCGGCCATTTCATCCAGCGTTTCTCCCGTCACGATAGTGCTGTCCATGTCTGCAACGAGAACAGCTTTGCGACGGCCACGGGTTTTCAGCAGCAGTGTGTCGACCTGATAGGGGGCCAGCGTTGCGCGGATTGTTGCTGCGCTTGCGGCGCCGGGCCCAGGCGTAGGGCATGGAATATCGACGGCTTCCCCTTCAGACAGAACGATAGGGGCTTTGCCTTTCACCAGAGAGCGGGCGACGTCGATGGCTTCTGGTTTGAGGGGGCCAGCCTTGCGGTCGGCAATGAGTGTCAGAACGGAAGGAAGGGACATAAGCTCTCGTAACGATCCAGCGCGTGTGGCAGGAACAGGGGAATGAACGCCCCAAAGACAGCAATCATTGTGGCTGGCCCGACGTGCTCCGGCAAGTCTGCTCTGGCTCTTGATCTTGCGCGGACCTTCAATGGAACAGTGATTAATGCTGATTCCATGCAGGTTTACCGCGATCTTCATATTCTCACAGCCCGCCCCGACGCCGCGGACGAGGCGGTTGTTCCGCACCGGCTATATGGTGTTCTGGATGCGGCAACGCCGGGTAGTGTGGCCTGGTGGCGCGAGCAGGCTCTGACCGAAATGGACGCGGCCTGGAGGGCTGGTCGTCTGCCAATTCTGTGTGGAGGTACGGGCATGTATCTCCGCGCTCTCACAGATGGTCTCGTGGAAGTGCCTGACCCGGGGGAGAGCGCGCGACAGGAAGCCCGAACGCTGGCGCAGGACATTGGCCCGGCAGCTCTGCATGAGAAGCTGTTGGAGGTCGACCAGGATACTGCCTCCACGCTGCGCCCGAATGATACGCAGCGTATCTCCAGAGCATGGGAAGTCTGGCGTGGGACGGGGCATGGTCTTGTCTGGTGGCGGGCTCAACCCGGTCTGCCAGCGGCTCCCTGCCGATTTGTTTCTGTTCTTCTTGATCCGCCACGGGAGGAATTGCGGGCATCTCTTGATGCCCGTTTCAGCCAGATGCTGGAGGCCGGGGCGCTGGATGAAGTGCGTCAACTTGTTGCACGGGGTCTGGATTCTGTATTGCCAGCCATGCGCGCGCATGGGGTTCCTGAGCTTGCTGCGGTGTTGCAGGGTGAGGTGACGATCGAGGCTGCGCGACAGGCTGCTGTTCTGGCGACAGGCCGATATACGCGCCGACAGGCGACGTGGTTTCGGCATCATGCCTTGGGATCTGATGGTAATTCGATGGTTTCGTTTCGTAGATATACCCTGTTTGCGCAAGAATCGAAAACAGAACACGAAAAAATTGAGAATTTTATATCTGAGCGAGTTGACGAATCCTACAGAACTGTCCTAAATCCCGCGCCACATACCCCTTAGGAGGATACGGTGACGGCTTCTGCTGAAAGAGGCGCAACAACAGGCAACGAGGCGCTGAATGGCGCGGAGGTGCTTCTGCGCGTTCTCGATGAACAGGACGTAGAGGTAGTCTTTGGCTATCCGGGGGGCGCTGTCCTTCCAATCTACGATGCGCTCTTCAAGCAGGACCGTATCCGCCACATTCTTGTCCGTCATGAGCAGGCTGCCGTTCATGCGGCTGAGGCTTATGCGCGTTCGACGGGCAAAGTTGGCGTTGTTCTGGTGACGTCTGGCCCGGGCGCGACCAATGCCGTGACCGGTCTTGTCGATGCGCTGATGGATTCGATTCCGCTGGTCTGTCTGACCGGTCAGGTGCCGACGAAGCTAATCGGCAATGATGCGTTCCAGGAAGCGGACACGACGGGCATTACCCGCCCGGCCACGAAGCACAACTATCTGGTGCGGACACCGGGCGCTCTGGCGCAAACGGTGCGTGAAGCTTTCGAGGTGGCGCGTTCCGGCCGTCCGGGGCCTGTGCTGGTTGATCTGCCCAAGGACATCACGGTTGGTCAGGCTCCGCTAACGGCACCAGCGCTGTCACGGCTGAAGCGTTTCCGTCGTCAGGGTGGACCGGATGCCGAGGCGATTGCCCGCACGGTCGAGGCCATGAAAACGGCCAAGCGCCCGCTGTTCTACACGGGTGGCGGCATCATCAATTCTGGCCCGGAAGCCTCCGAGCTGTTGCGTCGTCTGGCGCGCAAGACGGGTTTCCCGGTCACGTCTACGCTGATGGGGCTGGGGGCGTTTCCGTCTCCTGATCCGCAGTTCCTCGGTATGCTGGGCATGCACGGGTCTGTTGAGGCGAACATGGCCACGCATGGCTGTGATCTGCTGATCGCTCTGGGTGCGCGTTTTGATGATCGTGTGACGGGCCGTGTGGACGCGTTTTCGCCGAATTCGTTCAAAGTGCATGCGGATATTGATCCAAGCCAGATCAACAAGATCATCCGTGTGGATGTGCGTCTCGAAGGGGATGTTCGCGATACGCTTCAGGCGCTGCTGGACGCGTGGGACGATACGCCGACACCTGATCTGAGCACATGGTGGAACCAGATTGCGTCCTGGCGCAGCGTGGATGGCTTCGGCTTCACGCAGGACATGACGCCGTCTGCGGTGATCCGTCCGCAGCATGCCGTTCGTCGCCTGTACGAAATGGCAATGGAAACGGGGCGTGACACGTTTGTGTCCACCGAGGTGGGTCAGCATCAGATGTGGGCGGCCCAGCACTTCCAGTTTGCCAAGCCGAACCGCTGGCTGACTTCCGGTGGTCTGGGAACGATGGGCTACGGTCTGCCGGCTGCTGTGGGCGCGCAGGTTGCGCACCCGGATGCTCTGGTGATTGATATTGCGGGTGAAGCTTCGACCCTGATGAACATTCAGGAGCTGGGCACGATCGCGCAGTATCGTTTGCCGGTGAAGATCTTCATCCTGAACAACCAATATATGGGCATGGTGCGTCAGTGGCAGGAACTGCTGCATGGGTCACGCTATTCCCAGTCTTACAGCGAGGCGCTGCCAGACTTTGTTAAGTTGGCAGAAGCGTTCCAAGCGACTGGAATGCGTGCGACCTGCGTGGGTGAGCTGGACGATGTCATCCGCCGGATGCTGGAGCATGACGGTCCTGTCATCGCGGATATCTGCGTGGCGGAAAATGAAAACTGCTACCCGATGATTCCATCGGGTGCGGCTCACAACCAGATGCTGCTTGGCCCGGATCAGGATTCCGCGGCAGCAGGTCTGACCGAAGAAGGGATGATGTTGGTCTGATGACGGAGACAATCCAGAATTCGGTCATCTCGGTTCTTATTGAAGACGAGAGTGGCGCACTGGCCCGCGTGGTGGGTCTGTTTTCAGGCCGGGGCTACAACATTGAGAGCCTGACGGTTGCGCTGGTAGATGCCGAGCGCAGCCTGTCACGCATTACGGTTCTGACGTCGGGGACGCCGCAGGTTATTGAGCAGATCAAGGCGCAGCTGAAGCGTCTGATTCCGGTTCATGCGGTCTGTGATCTGACGGAAGAAGGCCCGTATGTGGGCCGTGAGCTTGCTCTGGTGAAAGTCGTCTCCCGCGGCGAAAACCGTACGGAAGGTCTGCGGATTGCAGATTCCTTCCGGGCGCGCCCAGTTGATACGACGGCCACCAGTTTTGTGTTCGAACTGACGGGGTCTCCCTCCAAGATCGACGCTTTTATCGAGTTGATGCGCCCCCTTGGCCTGGCTGAGGTTTCGCGCACGGGGATTGCGGCCATTGGTCGTGGCCCTTCTGTCTTTCACGTTAACGAGGAACATGTCTGATGCGGGTGTATTACGATCGCGATGCCGATCTGAATCTGATCAAGAGCAAGAAAGTCGCGATCATTGGCTACGGCAGCCAGGGTCACGCTCATGCCAACAACCTGCGTGACAGTGGCCTGACCGACATCGTCATTGGCCTGCGTCCGACGTCCTCTGCCGTCAAGAAGGCAGAAGAGGCTGGTTTCAAGGTTATGTCCCCGGACGAGGCTGCTGCCTGGGCCGACGTGGTCATGGTTCTGACGCCGGATGAAGGCCAGGGCGCCCTGTACAAGGACAGCCTTGAGAAGAACCTGAAGCAGGGTGCGGCACTTGCATTCGCACATGGTCTGTCCATCCACTTCCGCATCATTGAAGCCCGTCCGGATCTGGACGTGTTCCTGATCGCACCGAAGGGCCCAGGCCACACGGTTCGTTCCGAATACCAGCGTGGCGGCGGCGTTCCGTCCCTCGTTGCTGTGGCTCAGAATGCTTCTGGCAAGGCTCTGGACATCGCTCTGTCCTACGCTTCCGCAAATGGCGGCGGCCGTGCAGGCATCATCGAGACAAGCTTCAAGGAAGAAGTCGAAACCGATCTGTTCGGTGAGCAGGCTGTTCTGTGTGGCGGTGTCGTTGACCTGATCCGCGCTGGCTTCGAGACGCTGGTTGAAGGTGGCTATGCCCCGGAAATGGCTTACTTCGAGTGCCTGCACGAAATGAAGCTGATCGTGGACCTGATCTACGAAGGCGGCATTTCCAACATGAACTACTCCATCTCCAACACTGCGGAGTATGGTGAGTACGTGACGGGTCCGCGCATCATCACGCCGGAAACGAAGGCTGAGATGAAGCGCGTTCTGACGGACATTCAGGATGGTACGTTCGTTCGTAACTTCATCCTTGAGAACCAGTCCGGCGGCGTTGGCTTCAAGGCCATCCGCGCTCGCAATGACGCTCACCAGATCGAGAAGACCGGTGAGAAGCTGCGTGCGATGATGCCGTGGATTGCCAAAGGCAAGCTGGTCGACAAGGCCAAGAACTGATCCTTCGGAATTAGGGGCCCCTCAGTCGTTATGGGCTGAGGGGGGTATGAAGAGCACGCATTGCGAAGCGGGGATTATTTCCGGCTTGGAATGCGTGTTTTTTTATGTGCCGTGCAGTACAGGGCGACGAATCTCTAGACCCGGGTCAGCGTCCGTTGCTGAGGCAGAAAGACCTTGAAGTGAAGGGTGATCCCAAAGGCCTGCCGCTTTTTGGATGCTCTGAGAGCGGTTTTACCCCTGATTCCCAAAAGATAGTTCCTGTTTGGGGCGACCGGCTATGGGGGATGGGTCGGCAATGTCGGCCCTGCTTTTTTAGGGAATGTGACATATTCGCGAATCAGGCCAGAAAACCCTTGCATCCGCAGGAAGGGGGCTCTAACTACCGCGCTTCTTGGCCCAAGGGGGCGATTTCGCCCAACAGGCTGTCTACTGGTTTGGGGGTACGTGATGAACGCACTTGCTCAACTGGGGATGGTATCGGAACTCCCGAGAGATATCCAGAACAGCGCTGCTCACTCTGTTGAAGAGGAGCGCAAAGACTATTTTATTGAACGGGATGGCGAACGCTATGCCGGTAATCATCTGCTGATCGATTTCTGGGATGCCCGGAATCTTGATGATCCAGCACGGATTGATGAGACGCTGCGCGAGGGTGCTATTGCAGCCGGTGCAACGATTCTGCACAGCCATTTCCACCACTTCACGCCGAATGGTGGTGTGTCTGGTGTTCTGGTGCTGGCAGAAAGTCACATCTCGATCCACACATGGCCAGAGCGTAATTACGCTGCGGTAGATGTGTTCATGTGCGGCGCCTGTGATCCGAATCTTTCGATTCCGGTCATGCAGCGCCTGTTCCAGGCTGGCCGCATCGAAGTCGATGCCGTACGCCGTGGACGCGTGCAGGACAGGAACGCTAGCGCGGCCTGATTCTCGGATAGGGGCCAGCCGAGCCGGCTGGTCTTTACTCTGCTATTCAATCCCGACAAGGAACCGATGACCATGGCTGAAACATGGATCAACGAGACCCTGTACCCGGACTGGGGACAGCGTTTTCTCGTAACGCGCGAGCTCGCGCGCGTAAAATCTGATTTCCAGGACATTGTTGTCTTTGAAAGCTCCAGCCATGGCCGTGTGCTAGTTCTGGATGGCGTCATTCAGATCACGGAACGCGATGAGTTCGTTTATCAGGAAATGCTGACGCATGTTCCGATGCTGGCGCATCCGTGTGCGAAGCGCGTTCTGATCATTGGTGCGGGTGACGGTGGCGTTCTGCGTCGCGTTCTTGAGCACAAGACCGTTGAAAAAGCCGTTATGGTGGAAATCGATGGTGCTGTGATCGAACTCTCCAAGCAGCACCTGCCGAACATTGCGGGTGATGCCTGGAATGACCCGCGCGCTGAAGTGATTGTCGGTGATGGTATCGACTATGTTGCCAAGGCTGCTGACGGTTCTTTTGACGTCATCATCGTGGACAGCACGGATCCGATCGGCGTGGGTGAAGTTCTGTTTACGGACGAATTTTACAGCAACTGCGCACGTATCCTGTCGGATGAAGGTCTGATCGTGAACCAGTGTGGTGTCCCGTTCATGCAGTCTGATGAACTGTATGAGACGAGCCTGCGTCGTGCGAAATTCTTCCCGCATGTTTCAGCTTATGTTGCCGCTGTCCCGACTTATGTCGGCGGTTTCATGACGCTGGGTATGGCTTCCAAAGGCCAGGCTCCAAATACGCAGACGCTGGAGCAGATTCGCGGACGTGCAGACGCTGCCAAGATTCTCGGCACGACACGCTATTGGACGCCTGAAATTCACGTCGGCTCTTTTAATCTGCCGCCGTATATTGCCGAGCATCTTCCTAAGACGGAGAAGTAAGGCCTGATCCTTCGCTCTTTTAGGAGTGAAGGATTTTAAAGACAGCTTTCGAGGCTGCTGCTCATGCGTTCCAGAAGCGTAATGAGAATGCCTCTTTCCAGCGGAGTGAAGCCTTTGAAGGCTTCCTCGCTGGCCCCTTCCATAATCGGAATAACCTGCTGGCTTTTAGTGAGGCCGACTGCTGAAAGTCGGATCTGACTGACGCGTTTGTCGTCCGGATCGGGTTCGCGTTCGATCAAGCCGTCCCGCTCCATGCGTGCCAGCAGTGTTGCCATGCCTGGTTGCTCAATCCCTGCGAGTTCAGCAAGCACCTTTTGGGTGCGGACTTCGCCTCTTCCGAGGGCAAGGAAAACCGGAATCTGTCCTGCGCGCATTCCGGCGGGTTTCAGTTTCTGTTCCATCAGGCGCGTGAAAAGGCGCCCGGTCTTGCTTGTTAACGAGCCTATGGAGAGGCAAGGGGCCTGATTCTGCATGGGGAGCTGCCTTCAGGTGGATAGTGTGGATAACATACATAACATGTTATGTATTGATTTTAAGAAGACTGCTCACATCGTAAAGCGGTTTTCCTGATCTCTTTGGAAATCAGGAAAACGAGAGGAAGTACTTACGGTTTGGAGGTGAGTGGCAACGATTTGCACTGATGGTCGCGGTACAGGCTCCATTCTTCACAGGTCTGGCCGGAGGGCAGGTGGCACATACCAACCTGTCCAGAGGGCTGACTAACAATTTCCAGAGTTCCTCCCCGCTTTGTGCAGGAGACGCTGGCCGGGTTTGCCAGACCTATGAGATGTGGCTTTTGCGGTTGCTCCGCGCTGCATGCAGCCAATAGGAGAAGAGTGGCGCCATAGACGCTGTTTTTGAGCGAGAAGCGCATATCAGGGTGCCGTCCTTGTAAAGAAGCGGACGTTGTTTTCCTTGGCGCCAAGGGTTTTTACAGCCTCTGCGAATTTCTGGAAGTGCGGCGTTTTGAGGTGCACATCAAAGGCAGCCTGATCGCGATAGGTTTCGACAAGCACAATGAGATTCGGATCTTCATTGGATGTCATCACGTCAAAGCTATGGCAGTCGGGCTCGTCCGCGTTGGAATGCTTGCTGTCATAAGCACACATTTCAAGGAATTTTTCCCGATTTTCTGGGGGGATGGACAATTCTGCAATGACAGTCAGTTCGCCAGCCATGAAAGTTCTCCCGTTCTGGTTACAAAGGTATGCGGCAATCGTAACGCAGAACTAACCGTAACGATTGCGAAGAGATCAGGAAACTGGCAGGATCGAGTCCGACCAATACGGGAGAGACTGGCCTTCAGGGCTGGCGCCGAAGGAGCAACCGCCCCGGAAACTCTCAGGCCAAAGGACCGAGTTGGTCGGTAAATTCTGGAGAGAGGTGCGCCTGACGTACCCGCCGACGGGATAGCGATCTCAGGCAAAAGGACAGAAGGGGCGGCGTTTTCCAGACTTCTGGGTACGTCTGCACCTTCACGTTTTGACTGGGCCGGACCTACCCCATGACCGACTCCCTCCAGCGTACCCCTCTCCATGCTCTTAATCTGGAACTCGGCGCCAAAATGGTGCCGTTTGCGGGATATGAGATGCCGCTTCAGTATCCCGCAGGGCTGATGGCCGAGCATTTGCACACACGTAGCAAGGCTGGGCTTTTTGACGTCTCCCATATGGGGCAGATCCGGATTTCTGCCCGCAGTGGCGATGTGCGTGATGCGGCTCTGGCGCTCGAAAGCCTGATTCCGGCTGATTATGCGGGGCTTGCGAAGGGGCGGCAGCGCTACGGATTCTTGACCAATGATGCCGCAGGCATTTTGGATGATCTGATGGTCGCCAACATGGGTGATGATCTGTTCGTTGTGGTGAATGCGTCTTGCAAGGAGCAGGATGCGGCGCTGATTGAAGCGGCTCTTTCTGACCGTTGTGTTGTGACGCGGCAGTTTGATCGCGCGCTGATTGCGTTGCAGGGGCCGCAGGCTCAGGAGGCTATCGCACCTCTTTGTCCGGCAGCGGTCGATATGCGTTTTATGGACGTGATCGAGACGAAGCTTGCTGGTGTTCCGGTTACGCTGTCGCGTTCGGGTTACACGGGTGAAGACGGGTACGAGATTGGGTGTGCAGCCGCTGATGCGGAGACTGTTGCGCGGGCGTTGCTGGCTCAGCCACAGGTCCTTCCCATTGGGCTTGGAGCCCGGGATTCGCTTCGTCTGGAAGCGGGGCTTTGCCTGTATGGCAATGATATCGATACGACGACTACGCCGATTGAAGCGTCTCTGGCCTGGGCTATTCAGAAAGCCCGGCGCGAAGGGGGCTCTCGTGAAGGAGGCTATCCGGGCGCCGAAATCGTTCTGCGTCAGGCTCGTGAAGGTGTTAGCCGCAAGCGTGTTGGCCTGATGGCGGAGGGGCGTGCGCCTGTTCGTGCGGGTGCGAAGCTTTTTGCGGATGCGGAAGGCCAGAAAGAGATCGGTCTGGTGACGTCAGGGGCGTTTGGCCCGACGGTCCAGGCGCCAGTGGCGATGGGATATGTCGCAACAGATTACGCGGGGAATGACACGGCACTGTTTGCCGAACTGCGTGGAAAATTCGTTCCGGTTCATGTTCGGGCGATGCCGTTCGTGGCGCCCGGTTTCAAGCGTTAAGCCAAGGAAAAGCAGCGATGACGACTTATTATACCAAATCGCATGAATGGATCCGTCTGGACGGGGAAGAAGCGACTGTAGGCATTACGGCTCATGCTTCTGAAGAGCTGGGCGAACTGGTGTTCGTGGAAGCCAAGGACGAGGGCACGGACGTGGCGGCGGGCGATGCTGCCGCAGTTGTGGAATCCGTTAAGGCGGCGTCTGACATTTATGCTCCGGTTGCCGGTGTGCTGTCGGGTTTCAACACGAAGCTTTCTGATGAGCCGACGCTGGTTGGTAATGACCCGGAAGGTGAGGGCTGGATCTTCAAGATGAAGGTTTCTAACCCGGAAGACGTGACGTCCCTTCTGACGGCAGAGCAGTACAAGAGCCTCTGACGTTCTGTGATGGGTCTGGCTTTTGCCGGGCCCATTTTTCTTTCCCTGCCCATCAAGACTTCCAGAGAACGATACCGTGACGATCCTGTGGCCTGAACAGACCGAAGACTTCAGCTTCCGCCATATTGGCCCACGCTCCTCTGAAATTGCGGAGATGTTGCAGACGATCGGGGCTTCCAGCCTTGAGGATCTGATTGACCGGACGGTTCCGAAAGCCATTCTTGATCGTGGCGATCACGGGATTGGCGCGGCGCTGACGGAACAGCAGGCTCTGGCGCGTCTGCGGGAGATTGCGTCCCGCAACCGTGTTCTGACGTCCATGATCGGGCAGGGATATTACGATACGGTTCTGCCGCCGGTCATTCAGCGCAATATTCTGGAAAACCCGGCCTGGTATACGGCCTATACGCCGTATCAGCCGGAAATCAGCCAGGGACGCCTTGAGGCGCTTCTGAACTTCCAGACGCTTGTGGCGGATCTGACGGGGCTCGATATTGCCAATGCGTCCTTGCTGGATGAGGGCACGGCCTGTGCGGAGGCTATGGCGCTGGCCAAGCGTGTCTGCAAGTCCAAGTCCGACCGGTTCTTCGTAGATGCTGATACGCATCCGCAAACGCTGGCTGTTCTGAAGACGCGGGCTGAGCCGCTGGGCTGGGAGATTGTGGCGGGTGATCCGGCGACGGATCTGGATGCGGCGTCCGTGTTTGGTGCGCTGCTGTCCTATCCGGGGTCGTCCGGGGCTGTGCGTGACCCGCGCGGTGTGATTGAGGCGGTTCATGCGCAGGGCGGTATTGTTGCCGTGACCTGTGATCCGCTGGCTCTTGTAATGCTGGAAAGTCCGGGAGCTCTGGGGGCAGACATCGCCATTGGGTCCATGCAGCGTTATGGCGTGCCGATGGGTGGTGGTGGCCCGCATGCCGGGTTCATGGCGACGAAGGATGCTTATAAGCGGCACATGCCGGGGCGTCTGGTCGGTGTTTCGCGTGATAGTGCCGGGCGCCCGGCGTATCGGTTGGCGTTGCAGACCCGTGAGCAGCATATCCGCCGGGAGAAGGCGACGTCCAACATCTGCACGGCGCAGGTTCTGCTGGCTGTCATTGCGTCCATGTATGCGGTGTATCATGGGCCGGAAGGCCTGAAGGCGATTGCGGGTCGTACGCATCGTCTGGCGGCTATTCTGGCTGCGGGTCTGAAGGCTCTGGGGGTGACGGTAGAGACGGAAACGTTCTTCGACACGCTGACAGTTCAGGCTGGTTCCGACGTGCAAGGCATCCTTGCCAAGGCTCTAGACGCCGGGATCAATCTGCGGGATGCGGGCGAAGGACGGATTGGTCTGTCCTGTGATGAGACGACGACGCCTGAGACCATTCGGGCGTTGTGGCAATGTTTTGGGGCGGATGAGGCGCGTGTTGCGGTTCTGGAGCGGGAGCTTTCTGTTGAAGACGCTCTACCGCAGGCGCTGTCCCGTCAGGCGGCTTTGCTGACGCATCCGGTGTTCCATGTTCATCGATCAGAAACGGATCTGCTGCGGTATATGCGGTCTCTGTCTGACAAGGATCTGGCGCTGGACCGGACGATGATTCCGCTGGGCTCCTGCACGATGAAGCTTAATGCGACGGCGGAAATGATTCCCATCACCTGGCCGGAGTTCGGGCGGATTCATCCGTTTGCGCCGAAGGATCAGCAGACTGGATATGCGGAACTGTTTGCGTATCTGGAACGGACGCTGTGTGCGATTTCTGGCTACGATGCTGTGTCGCTTCAGCCAAATTCTGGCGCGCAAGGTGAGTTTGCGGGCCTTTTGGCGATCCGTGGGTATCATCAGGCGCGCGGGGATATGAATCGGGATGTGTGCCTGATTCCGGCGTCCGCCCATGGGACAAACCCGGCTTCCGCCCACATGGTGGGGATGCGTGTTGTTGTTGTGGCCTGTGACAGCAATGGCAACGTTGATGTTGAGGATCTGAAGGCGAAGATCTCGCAGCATGACGGGCGTGTGGCGGCCATCATGATTACCTATCCGTCCACGCATGGTGTGTTTGAGGAACGGATTGTCGAGATCTGTGATCTTGTTCATACGGCTGGCGGGCAGGTTTATCTGGATGGTGCGAACCTGAATGCGCAGGTTGGTCTGGCACGGCCGGGTCTATACGGGGCTGATGTTTCGCATTTCAATCTGCACAAGACGTTCTGCATTCCGCATGGCGGTGGTGGACCGGGCATGGGGCCGATTGGTGTGGGCAGCCATCTGGCGCCATATCTGCCGGGTCAGAACGGGATTGCCGTTTCTGCTGCGCCGTATGGGTCAGCGTCCATTCTGCCGATCTCTGCGGCGTACATCATGATGATGGGGGATGAGGGGCTGCGCCGGGCGACGGAAGTGGCCATCCTGAATGCGAACTACATCGCGACGCGTCTGGAAGCGCATTATCCGGTGCTGTATCGGGGCAGCAATGGCTTTACGGCGCATGAGTGCATTGTTGACCTGCGGCCGATCAAGGATGCGGTTGGTGTGACTGTGGACGATATTGCCAAGCGTCTGATTGATCACGGGTTCCATGCCCCGACGGTCAGTTTTCCGGTGGCCGGGACGTTCATGATCGAACCGACAGAATCTGAGGGGAAGGTTGAGCTGGATCGGTTCTGCGATGCCATGATCGCCATTCGGGCAGAAATTGCGGACGTGGAAGCGGGGGCAGTTGCCGTAGAGGATAGTCCGCTACGGTTTGCGCCTCATACGACGGCCGATTTGGTCGGTGAGTGGGGTCGCCCCTATGCGCGGGAGCAGGGCTGTTTCCCGGGTGGGGTTAACACATCCAAGTACTGGTCGCCTGTCGGACGGCTGGATAACGCGTGGGGCGACCGGAATCTGGTGTGTTCGTGCCCGGATATTTCGACTTACGCAGACGCGTAATATTAATCTGTTTTCTGAGTAGAAAAGGGCGCCCTCAAAAGGGGCGCCTTTTTTTATGGTCTATCACGATGTGACGGTGACCCACTGTGCAGACGTCAGTTCTGCCAGACGCCCGGGGGTTAGCATGACGGAAGCATTGGTGGCACCTGCAGCAGGGATTACGATGTTAAATGCGCGAAGAGACTCATCGCAATAAACGGGAAGTGGCTCTGATAGCCCAAAGGGGCAAACGCCGCCGGGCGGATGGCTTGTAAGTGCCAGCACTTCTTCTCCGTTAAGGAAGCGGGGACGCCCTCCCAGAGCGTCTTTTGTCAGACGATTATCCAGACGTTTTGTTCCTGCCATAACGATCAGAACAGTTTTAGCCTGTGGCCCTGAGCCGACCTTCACGCCGAGCGTTTTGGCAATCTGGTCGGGCTCGACATTGTGTGTGGCAGCAGCCTCCTCAACAGTAGCCGTGGAACGCTCCGTCACGATGATGGAAAGATCAGGCGCGCGCTGGGCGAGATCAGTCCTTACGCTTTCAAGACTCATGAATAGGTGCCTCTGGAAATTTCAGGAAGATGTTTCATGTGAAACATGGGGGAGATTTCAGAAAACGTATCTTGTAGAAATGGCAGTGCACAGGGGCGAGGGCCATCAGTTTACCGATGGGAACCAGCTCCTGTATCTTTTTTTGTGAGGAAAACATCGTGAGTCATGCTGCCTGTGTTGTCGCCATTCTGACTGTATCGTCTGACCAGACACGAGAACTGGAGCTGGAACTGGTACGCTGCATTGTTGCATCACGTGCGGAAGAAGGCTGCCAGCGCTACGTAATCAGCCGCGATCAGGACCATGCAGGACGCTTCACGGCGGAGGAGCGCTGGGCTTCGACTGAGGCTTTCGAGCAGCATTTGGAGACGCCGCATTTCCGGTCTCTTGCCGCGTTGCTGGATCGTCTGGACGCTTCGGTGCAGTTGATGAAGGTGACGCCGCTTGATGAAATCAGTGACGCGATCTGAAAGCTGTTTCAATTCCAGCGGGAATATGTCTCTTTTGATGTGTCGCTGTTGGGGCGGCAAACCATGCACGAAGGAGAGACACCCATGACAGCAACCGTAACATTTCAGGTCGAAGGCATGTCCTGCACAGGGTGTTCAGGCAAGCTCCAGAAAGCCCTTGCAGCTGTTCCTGGCGTTTCCGCTGCGGATGTGACGCTGGAGCCAGCACAGGCTGTCATTCAGTATGATGATTCCAAGGTTTCTACGGCGGCGCTAAAAGAGACAGTGGAAGACGTTGGCTTTGACGTCGTTGGCTGATTGAGAGATTGCCTTTGGAGATCAGAGCCTGAGGTGTAGGCTCTGAGCTGCCATGATGAAGTGGACGCCTGTTGTATTGCCCGCTTCCAATTCCTGATGGATGCGCAGAACGGGATTTTTCTGGCGTTTTAGTGTCGGTTTGACGTGCGTGATTACGATGGGCAGATTTTTAAGCGAAACGCCTGTGATCTGCTGAAGGTCTTCCAGTTCTGCCTCTACCCAGTGCGGCGTCAGATGTCCGTACAGGTGGCTATCGGAAATGGAGTTGTCATAAGAGCACTCTATCATGATGGCATGGAGATGTTTCTGACGCACAAGGGGCGCGATAGCCTGCCAGAGACGATGCAGGTGATCTGAGTGCTGTGGGGCGTCTGGCCCGGTATCTCCGAGATAGAGCAGGCCATCTGGGCCATTTGTGAGCAGGAATGCTGTTGATTCCACACCGCCATGGTTCAATGGATAGGCCTGAACCTGCAAAGATGTCCCGCTGATGGGTGTGGGCTTCTCGGGTGTTAGATCGTCATAGCGGTATGTGCCGAGCCGGGGTTTGACGCCTTGGTCGCCCATGTTGGGCCAAATCTGCCAGTTGAAGATATGTTCGGCGAGAATGGCGTTGACGGATGCGAGAGCCATGATCGGTTTGTGTGTGTCATCCGGGGAGATGGCGACCAGACCGGCAATATGATCCAGGTGAGCATGGCTGATCAGATAGGCCGCAATGGTCGTGTGAAGGATTTCCCCTTCCGGTGTCAGTGTTGCGGACTTGAAGGAAAGGGTTTTGAACGCCCCCACTTTTACGGCGTCTTTCAGGCCATGCAGAACGGTTCCCGCATCGCAGAGAACGCCTTTGTCGGAACCTTCAGGCCGGATCAGGTAGGCGCTTAACGTTCCGTCATCCAGGCCTCCGGCGGCTCCCAATACGAGGATATCAAAGTCTGAGGCCTGCGCTATGGAAGCACAAAGAAGCAGAGGGAGAGCGGCTAGAAGTCCCTTCAGGACGGGGGCGATGCGCATGAGCGGACGTTCTTTTCCGTGAGGAGGGGCTATTTTCGATAATGCGGCAGCGACAGTCCCTTGAGAAGGGCAAGTGCGCGAAGGGCAAACCCTGCGAAAATGGCGATGGCAGCTGCCAGTGTGGTGTCACACCCTGCTTTTGTCAGGAGGACATAGCTGCACGATGAGAGGGCAACAGCAGTAACATACAGCTCTGGACGAATGATGATGGATGGGACGCCAGCCAGGACATCGCGAAAAATTCCTCCCATGCAGGCACTGACTATTCCCATGAGAGCGGCTGGAACAGGTGGGATGCCATAAGCAATGGCTTTGGCTGCGCCATACACGCCATAAGCTGCAATCCCCATTCCGTCGAACCAGTCTACGGCGCGCTCGGACCAGAGGCGACCTGGCGTGAACCAGACGAGCAGGGCGCAGACCATGCAGACCGTGATGCCAGTGGAGTTATGCATCCATGAGACAGGTGCACCGATCAGCAGATCGCGCACGGTTCCACCGCCAACACCTGTAATGGCGGCGAAGAACATGAAGGTCAGGATTGTCAGGCGTTCCCGTGCGGCGGCGAGGGCTCCTGAAACGGCAAAGACGGCCGTTCCGGCAATATCCAGAATGGGCAGGACAGAAGTTGAAAAAGCCTCGAAAGCGGGGTGCATCATGACGGGTGCCGTAACAGGGAAAGCGGGTACGAAAAAGCCCGGCGCAAAGGCCGGGCTTCTCCGTTTTGCAGAAGTCTGCTCGGATTAGACCGAGTAGTACATTTCGAACTCGACCGGGTGGGGTGTGTGTTCGAACTTGTAGACTTCAGGCCATTTGATGTCGATGTAGCTCTCGATCTGGTCCTTGGTGAAAACGCCGCCTTCGAGAAGGAATGCGTGATCTTCCTGGAGGGCTTCGAGGGCTTCACGGAGGGAACCGCAGACCGTCGGGATCTGAGCAAGCTCTTCCTTCGGCAGTTCGTAAAGATCCTTGTCCATGGCGTCGCCAGGGTGGATCTTGTTGCGGATGCCATCAAGGCCGGCCATCAGCATGGCTGCGAACGCGAGATATGGGTTTGCCATCGGGTCCGGGAAGCGGACTTCAACGCGCTTTGCCTTTGGGTTCGTGGCGTGCGGGATACGACACGAAGCTGAACGGTTGGCAGCGGAGTAAGCCAGCAGCACGGGCGCTTCAAAGCCCGGGATCAGGCGCTTGTAGGAGTTGGTGGACGGGTTCGTGAACGCGTTCAGAGCCTTGGCGTGCTTGATGATGCCGCCAATGTAGAACAGTGCGTCTTCGGACAGGTCAGCATACTTGTCGCCAGCGAAGGTTGGCTTGCCGTCTTTCCAGATGGACTGGTGAACGTGCATGCCGGAACCGTTGTCGCCCGAGATCGGCTTCGGCATGAACGTGGCCGTTTTGCCGTAGGAGTGGGCGACGTTGTGCACGCAGTACTTGTAGATCTGCATGAAGTCAGCAGACTTCACGAGCGTGTCGAACTTCGTGCCAAGTTCGTGCTGGGACTGTGCAACTTCATGATGGTGCTTCTCGATCGGAAGACCCATTTCGCCCATCGTGGAGAGCATTTCGGCGCGGAGGTCATGCTCGCTGTCCACTGGCGGGACCGGGAAGTAACCACCCTTGACGACAGGGCGATGGCCCATGTTACCTTCCGGGTAGGCCTTCAGAGATGCGCCTGGGCCTTCGATGCTGTCGAGCTGGTACGTGCCGAAGTTCGGGCCGGTGCCGAACTGGACGTTGTCGAAGATGAAGAATTCAGCTTCCGGGCCGAAGAAAGCGGTATCGCCGAAGCCAGCTTCCTTCAGATAGGCTTCTGCAAGCTTGGCCGTCGAGCGGGGATCACGATTGTAGAAGTTGCCTGTCTTGGGATCAATAATGTCACAGAACAGGATGAGCTGCGGCTTTGCGGAGAACGGGTCCATGACGGCCGTTTCCGGATCTGGCAGCAGAACCATGTCGGACTCGTTGATCGCTTTCCAGCCCTGGATGGACGAGCCATCGAACATGAAGCCTTCAACGAACGTGTCGTCTTCAATGGTGGAGACCGTCTGGGTCGTGTGGTGCCACTTGCCCTTGGGATCGGTGAAACGCAGATCGACGAACTCAGCCGCATGTTCCTGGATCATCTCGAAAACGCGGGCAACGGCCTCGGGCTTCGGTGCTGGTGGCTTGCCAGCTGCGGCGGTTGTCTTGGGGGAAGCAGCCTTGGCGGAAGCGCGGCGTGGAGCTGCAGCTTTCGGTTTGGCGGTGGAGGAAGTAGGGGCTTTTCTGGCCATCGATCTGTCGCCTTGCATCGTGTGAACGGCTTCAAAACGATTACGGGACAATTTCCCATCTGTCGAGTACGACATACACCTTCATTTCATCATCAATTGAAGAAAGAAAGTGTCTCAAAATGGCACTTGGCCTGATTGGACGCGTTTTTCTGGCCTATCAGGGATGGCGAAGCTCTGACTTGCCGGGGTGTTGTCCGATCGGGAAAATTTTATTGATCGGGAATTCCATAGTTACTGTGCGGGTACTGATTCCAAAAAGACGTTTGTTTAACTGAGATCGTGAGGTGAGGACCAAAGCGCAGGGAATGGCTTTTCAGGACGAGCGGGTCCTGCAATGGTGAAGTCTCTCTTCCGTTCCATGTCTTAAAAGCGCCGGTCCATGAAAACGCCCAATACCTATCTGTCCTCGCTGCCCACGACCGTTTTCACGATTATGTCTCAGCTTGCTGCCAGGTATGATGCAATCAATCTGGGGCAGGGCTTTCCGGACACTGAGGGCCCGGCGGATATTATCAGCGTCGCGGCCGAGGCGCTGAAGGATAATAGAAACCAGTATGCGCCGCTAACGGGGTTGCCGGAGTTGCGGCAGGCTGTCGCTGAGTCAAACCGGCGTTTTTATGGGCTTGAGATTGATCCGGCGACAGAAGTCGTTGTGACGTCTGGAGCAACGGAGGCTCTGGCAGCCTGCCTGATGGCTGTTGTGGAAGCTGGTGATGAAGTGGTTCTGATCGAACCCCTCTATGACACCTATCTTCCCATGCTCAAGATGATAGGCGCAGTTCCCAAGTGCGTCCGTCTTCAGCCGCCACACTGGAAGCTTCCCGAAGAAGAGCTTCGTGCAGCCTTTGGCCCCAAAACAAAGGCCATGATCCTGAACTCTCCGATGAACCCTGCGGGCAAGGTCTTTTCACAGACTGAACTTGAGCTGATTGCAGGATTGGTGAAGGAACATGATGCCTATGTGATCTGTGACGAAGTTTACGAACACCTGACGTTTCACGTGAAACACATTCCCCTCATGACGCTTCCTGACATGCGGGAGCGCTGCATGCGCATTGGGAGCGCGGGCAAGAGCTTCTCTTTGACGGGATGGAAAGTCGGGTATGTCACGGCGCCCGCGGCTCTGGCGTCTGTGGTTGCCAAGGCTCATCAGGTGCTGGTGTTTGCTACGGCTCCTAATCTTCAGCGCGCCGTGGTGCATGGTCTCAATAAAGACGACAGCTACTACAAAAGTTTGTCCGCTGACCTGGAATTGCGCCGAGACATTCTTGTTGAAGGATTGCATCGCCTCGGTTTTGAGACACTTCCCGCAGATGGAAGCTATTTTGTCGTGGCGGATACGTCGCGTCATGCTCAGGGACGAACGGATGTGGAGTTTGCCGAATGGCTGGTTGAGCACGCAGGCGTGGCAACAATCCCGGTCTCTGCCTTTTATGATCCAGAGGGCGCTGAACCGCCACGCAACATGATCCGCTTTGCATTCTGCAAGAAGCCGGAAATTCTTCAGGAAGCCCTGCGTCGCCTCGAAAAAGCACTCACCTGAAGGCGGCCTCTTTCAATTCGCGTGCTATGACCCATTTCTAGTTCTTCACCATCCTCTCAGCCAGGAGATTACCCCGATGTCCATTGCCGCAGATGCGCTGGGAGCCCTTGCCACAACTGATGCCCTGTTTTTTGACCGCCCCGGTTCCCGACTGACGCGGGAGGGTGCCGAAGCACTGGTTGCACAGGGATTGGCAGGGGTAGATGATGGAGAACTGTTTCTCGAATACCGCGAAAATGAGGGGATCTCGCTGGATGACGGGACAATCCGATCAGCGAGTTTCACAACCTCTTCAGGTTTTGGTCTGCGCGCAGTCCTGGGAACAGAAACGGCTTTCGCCCATTCTGATGAAATGAGTGAAGACGCTCTGGCACGTGCGGTTAGCACGGTCGGTGCCGTGCGACAGGGACGAAGTGGCGTGATGGCGGCGGGCCCGCGATCAACCAATCAGCGTCTCTATTCTGATTCCCGACCGCTGGAAGGAACGGACTTTGCAGCGCGTGCGGCAGTTCTGGGCGAAATTGACGCCTATGCCCGTGGTGTGGATACCCGCGTTGTTCAGGTCAGTGCTAGTCTGAGTTCCGAGTGGCAGGCTGTACAGATCATGCGGCGTTCGGATGCTGGAGATCGCGTTGCGGATCTTCGTCCGCTGGTCCGTCTTAATGTATCGGTCGTGGTTGAAAAGGACGGTCGTCGCGAGAGTGGCAGTCATGGACAGGGAGGACGGTATGAACTGGATCGTCTTCTGGATGGCGCAACATGGAAAGCCGCAGTTGATGAAGCTCTGAGGCAGGCTCTGCTGAACCTCGATGCAGCACCGGCACCTGCAGGAGAAATGGATGTGGTGCTTGGGCCAGGATGGCCAGGTATTCTGCTTCATGAAGCTGTTGGCCATGGTCTGGAGGGGGACTTCAACCGGAAGGGAACATCCTCCTTCACCGGCATGGTTGGGAAGCGGGTGGCTGCTCCTGGGGTGACGGTTATTGATGATGGGACACTGCCGGAGCGTCGAGGATCTTTGAGCATCGACGATGAAGGGACTCCAACAGGACGAACTGTTCTGATCGAGGACGGTATTCTGACGGGCTATTTGCAGGATCGTCTGAATGCCCGTCTGATGGGTGTGTCTTCTACGGGAAATGGGCGTCGGGAATCTTACGCTCATGCTCCTATGCCACGTATGACAAATACGGTGATGCTTGAAGGAACAGCGACGACCGACGAGATGATCAGTTCTACAAAGCGTGGACTGTATGCCGTCAATTTTGGCGGTGGTCAGGTTGATATTACGTCCGGGAAGTTCGTTTTTGCGGCGTCTGAAGCTTATCTGATTGAAGATGGAAAAGTGACGCGCCCGGTGAAAGGGGCGACGCTCATTGGAAATGGTGCAGATGCCATGAACCAGATTTCGATGATCGGATCAGATGTGGCGCTTGATCCAGGAATTGGGACATGCGGCAAAGCTGGTCAGGGCGTTCCTGTCGGAGTGGGGCAACCGACGTTGAAGTTGTCTGGCCTGACGGTAGGCGGCACAGCCTGACAGGGTAAAACTCTCGGGCTTCCCGGCTCTTAAAGTAGCCGTAACTCATTCCGGATATTGCAGCTGGCAGCATCGTGCCTATTTAAAAGGCATCAGATGTTTTGAGCTGTGATGTCCGGTTTTTTATTTTTGCCATGGTCATTGCAGCTCAGGAGTTCACGTTGTGAAAGGAGCTCCACCATGGGGCATAATTACGCCAAGCCACTGACCAGTCAGGTGCGGATGGAGCGTGTGTTAAGCCGCTTGCCTGAAGACTGGTCTGTTCGCATTGAACGTGAGCCGGGAAAAGGGTGGCGCGCCTGGATGCAATCGCCGACGCACTCAGGTCAGTGGAGTGAGCCGCACAATGACTTGGCTGATGCGCTGGAGGAAGTGTGGCGCGCAGTCCGGTGAGGCTTAGAAAGCCGGGTGGTAAATCAGCATGGCGAACACACGGTTGACCAAGGGATAGACCAGAAACTGGATTGCCAGCAGCAGGACCATCGGCGCGAAGTCCATGCCGCCTGTGCTGGGAAGGATATTCCGAATAGGGGCCAGAATCGGTTCGACGACGCGTGCGAGAGTGTTGAAGAGCGAGTAGAAAAACCGGTTACGAATATCCAGCACGCCAAAGCCCAGCAGCATGGACAGGATACAGTAAGCCAGAAGAGCCCATACGAATGCCTGAATGATCATCAGGATAATGGCGTGCAGGGCAAGCATGCTGAAAACCTCGTCGGAAAACGCGGAAGACCGGGTAAGCGGCCAGCCAGGAACAGGTTTTGTATCTGCCTCGGCGAGACAGGACAACCTCATCCGGATTGCTTGACAGAAACCGGGCTGATGGGAACTATCAAAAATACCATGGGGCTGTAGCTCAGTTGGGAGAGCGCCTCGTTCGCAATGAGGAGGTCAGGGGTTCGATTCCCCTCAGCTCCACCATGGCAATTTCCAGGAATTTAGTCCGGGGCGAACATGCCCAGGTCAAGATGATGACCGTTTGAGTAGTTCAGGCCCTGAATACGGCCATATTCTACGATGCTGAGGTTGGTTCGGTTCAATGCATCCCGAAAGGTCTTTTCATCCTTTCGGTCTACCAGAGCGAGGGTGCAGCGAGGATTCTGCTGGAGATAAGCTGCCGCGGCTTCTGGGCCAATCAACTGCGTGTGTTCGCCCACCAGGAAAACTAGGCTTGGCTCTGAATAGGATGTCGAAACCAGCACAGTTTGAGCGCATGGCTTCACGTCTTCAAAGAGTGCAGCCACTCGGGGAGCCAGGCGAATGGTTTGCAGGTTGGGGATTACAGCCAGGAAGAGGCCGGCCTGTGCAATGACAGCGGCACCCATCGCGCAAAAAGCTGCCGGCTGCCGATGATTGCGGATTAAAAGAAGAATTGCCCCTCCCATGAGTGGGAGGGCTCCGCAGAGCGCTAGGCATTCGCGGATCGAAAGCATATGCTGCATTTTATACAGCACGACCGTGCCAGCGAAACAGAAGGCCAATCCAACTGCGGCCCATATAACGCCGTAGAATCCGAGAGCGATTTTGCTCCATTTGGAAAGAGCTGGACGCCCCCAGATCGTTAGAGCCGCAGCAGTCAGGATTGCAATGGCCGGATATGTGGGGAGCACGTAATGCGGAAGCTTCGTGGCGATTAGTTCAAAGACCAGCCAGTGCGGGATAATCCAGCTCAGCAAAAACCGGACCTGCGGCAGTTTGCGATTTTTCCAGACTGAAGGAATTGCCAAAGCAGCAAAAAAAGATCCAGGCCAGAATGCCAGCGCAAAAACAATAAGATGGAACCCTGGTGGCAGGCCGTGAGCTTCCTGGCCATGTGCCACTTTCCCCAGAAAGTTACGGCCAATGGCGCGTGAAAAGAAGTCCCCATGACTGACAACATCAATCGCGACACACCACGGAACGACTACGGCAAGCATGAGCAGCCAACCCCAGCGTGGACGCAGTCTGGACCACCATTCTCGATCACGTTCGACAGCCCATAGGGCCAGTGGGGTACAAAAGCCTGGAATGAGAACAACAGGGCCCTTGAGCATTAGGCCGACGCCCAACGCCAGCCAGTAACCACAGGCAACCCAGACGGATGTCGGACTGTTCTTCTGACGATCGAGAAATGCCCTCAGAAGCATTGTTTCAAAGCACAGGATATCCAAGAGTAGGACTGTATCGATTGTCGCCATATGGCTTTCGGCAACAAAGAGCGTCGAAACCATCAGGAGGCCCGCAGCCATCAGACCGGTGACGGCTCCGAAGAGTGCGCTTCCCATCCAGGCTGTCAGGGGAATGATAAGGGCTGCGGCTATGAGGCTTGGAATGCGATAGGGCCAGGTTTTGCGAAGAACGTCTGAGCCAAAGAGTTCTTCCGCAATTTTTGCTGAAGAGGCTTCAAGCCAGTAGATGCCAGCCGGCTGCAAATAGCGTGGCTTGTCTTGAAAGCGGACGTCTACGAAATTTCCGGATGTGAGCATCTGCTCTGACGCTTCCATATAACGTGGCTCGTCACGATCCAGCGGGGGCAATGTCATGCGTCCCGGCAAGGCAAGCAAAAAGGTCACTAGCCCGAGGAGGGCATAATGCCGAAATGTCAGTTTCATGCAGGGGCTCCGTTCCGGTCCATCAGAGAATGGTGGCCGGAAAGTGTCTGAAAGGCCATCCTCGTTAAAGGATGGATCAGTGTTCGGTCAGACGATCGGGCAGGTGGGTTCGGTTTTGCAGCCACATGACACCCAGAAGATCACGGATGCCAACAAGAGCCCGATTGAAGTTGGTGTATTTTGATGAGCCGTGCAGACGAGCACGGTGCTGAACTTCATGGCAGATCAGCGGGGCGCCATAGTGTCCAAGGAGGGCCGGTAGAAAGCGGTGTACACCCTCAAACTGCGGAATACGCAGGAACATCTCGCGAGAGAAAAGTTTGAGAGGCGCCCCGGTGTCCGGGCAACCATCATTCAGAAGGCGACGGCGTAAGCCGTTGGCCAGCTTTGTCGCAACGCGCCGGGAGAGACGGTCATTCCTTTTTCGACGGACCCCGACCACCAGTGGCGGCTTGGAACTGGCTGAACGCGCCAGCTCAAGCATGCGGATGATGGAAGAAGGATCGTCCTGACCATCGCCATCAATGGTCGCCATCCATTCGCCATGAGCGGCTGTTGCTCCGGTTCTCAGAGCAGCAGATTTACCAAGGCGCCGTGGGTGGCTAAGAATTCTGAGATTTGGAAGATACTGACGTCGTGCTTCAAGAAGCTTCTCGACGGTGGCATCTGTACTGCCATCGTCGATGGCAAGAATTTCAGTATTTTCCGGGAAGCCATCAAGAACTCCAGCGAGTTCCTGACAGACAGGTAGAATATTGTCCGCCTCATTCAGGACTGCCATGACAATGGAAAGCGTCACAGGAGTCTGGGATGGGCGGACGGATGTCATAAACTCAGGCTGCAGAACGGCGTAGTGCTTCAGGAAGGTTCTGAATGCTCTGCTCAATCAACTGAGCAGCAACGTCCGGGCTTTCGGAAAGACGGGAGGCCACAACATCGCGAGCTGCCGAGATGGCAATGGCTGTTGCGCGCTCTTGAACTTCACGGATTGCAGCGCGCTCTGCGGCTTCAATCCGGTCACGCGCCATCTTCTCGTAACGGCCGGCTGCTGCTTCTGCTTCGTGACGGGCGCGTTCTGCCAGAGCAGCAGCTTCCGTCTCTGAGCGGGCAATCATGGCCTGCGTTTCTGCCAGCGTCTTCTCACGCTCGCGGGTCGCATCTTCGAGCATCTGCTCTGCCTCACGGCGGAGACGGGCTGCCTCGTCCAGATCGCGGCGAACGCCTTCTGCACGGGCATCAAGATGGCTCGTGATGACGGCCCAGAGCTTGCGACCAAAGATCACGAAGAAGAGGACAAATGCCAAGGCAGTCCAGAAACGGGGTTCTTGGAACATCGTCGTCTCCTTAGGCGCTGACGCGTTTCACGGCGCTGGCGACAGTCTGTTCATCCTGTTCCCCGATCAGACGGGAGACTAGGTTCTGAGCGGTACCAGTAGCAATCGCGGGGAGGCTGGAAAGAGCCTGCTCGCGGGACTGGGCAATCCGGGCTTCGGCGTTTGCGACTTCAGCTTCGAGACGCTTTGCGGTTTCCCGTGCATGCGTTTCAGCGCTGAGGCGAGCCTCGTTCTGGATGCGCTCTACATTGGCCCGGGCCTGTGCGGCCGCTTCATGGCGGGTGCTCAGGAGTTCGGCGCTTGCGCGGTCGGACTCGGCTTTCGCACGGCGGGCAATATCGAGGTCGTTCTGGATGCGGGTGCGTCGGTTCGACAGCACGCGCTCGATCCGCGGCAGAGCGGAACGGCTAAGGACTACATAGAAGCCGGCAAAAATGACGGCTCCCCAGGCGACCTGTCCGATCAGCAGCGGATCATGGACGTTCAGCTGCGGCATGCCCGCAGCCACAGCTCGGCCCGGCACAGCCGCCAGCGGAGCGGCGAACAGGAAAAGACGTGGCGTGCGGTGCATGTTCGACCTCAGGCGAACAGGATCAGGAAGGCGATCAGCAGCGCGAACAGAGCAACGGCTTCCGTCAGCGCGAAGCCGAGCATGCCGAGGCCGAAAACGTGCGGGCGGGAAGCCGGGTTGCGAGCGATGGAGCTCACGAGCGTCGAGAAAATGTTGCCGAGGCCGATGCCGACGCCTGCGAGGGCGATTACTGCAATACCGGCGCCGATGTCACGAGCGGCTTGAACGTCCATGGTCAGGTTCCTTTAGGGTCGATACAGGGGTTGTGCAAAACCGCGCTCAGTGAGCGACGGCCTCGCGCAGATAGATGCAGGTGAGAATGGCGAAAACGTATGCCTGAAGCACACCCACCAGCAATTCCAGAGCCGTCAGCGCAATGTTGATCGCGATCGGGGCAACGGCCAGGATATGACCGAAGAAGCCCAGACCGGCGAGCATGATTGTGAAGCCGGCAAACACCTCG
This sequence comes from Gluconobacter sp., assembly GCF_047723935.1. Taxonomy (NCBI): domain Bacteria; kingdom Pseudomonadati; phylum Pseudomonadota; class Alphaproteobacteria; order Acetobacterales; family Acetobacteraceae; genus Gluconobacter; species Gluconobacter sp. Next base: position 40,486 of record NZ_JBDOBO010000009.1, on the reverse strand, counting down.
AGCAGAACGTGACCGGCCACCATATTGGCGAACAGACGGATCGACAGGCTGACGGGGCGAGAAAGAAAAGAAAGGATCTCGATCGGCACGAGCAGCGGCGACAGCCACACAGGGGCGCCAGCTGGCATGAAGTGCTTGAAGAAACCCAGACCCTGAAAGCGCAGGGAAGCCAGGATCGAGATCACGAACACCGTTACGGCCAGCGCAAGTGTCACTGCGATATGGCTTGTATAGGTGAAGGAGAAGGGAAGCAGGCCGAGGTAGTTGCCGGCGAGAATGAAGAAGAACAGAGCGAACACGAACGGGAAGAAAGCAGCGCCTTCTTCACCCATCGTGCCGATGGCAAGGTCATGAATGAAGTCGTAACCAATTTCGGCTGCGGCCTGAAGACGGCCAGGAACGACGGAGGCTGGGCGCATTCCGATGAAGAGGAATGCGAGCACCAGCACAACGGCGATCAGCATGAACAGTGGAGACTGTGAGAACCGCAGAGCTTCGCCCAGAGATCCGAGAACCGGATGGAGCTCGAACTGTCCGAGCGCGTCAATCGTCGATCCGGCTGCCACGCTGGCTTCTCCCGTCATCTTTCAGCTCGGGCACCATGCCCGGCCCATTCAAAACCCGCCAGACATTCATCATGCCGGCACCAAAACCTAGCAGGGCAAAAATCAGAAGGAAAAGAACCCTGTAACCCAGCCAGCGGTCAAGAGCGTAGCCTAATGCCACACCAACCGCCAGACCGGCTACCAGCTCCGTTCCGACCCGGATCGCAACCCCGAAAGATGCGATAGAACCCGCATCTTCATCGGAGGACTTTGTGGAAAGCTCTTCCGCGTGGGGATCAAGCTTTTTGCTTGCGCGCTTCAGGCGCACATCAAAGCTGTCATCCTCGTCGGAAGGGGCGTGTCCCACGCTGTCTGATCCCTTACCCTGTGCGCATCCTGTCCACCGGGCACAATGACCGGATTCCTTCTCAGCGCAGGCGCTAGCTACCGACGTGTCCGCAGGCTGTCAATGTATTCCAGCAGCGCAGACGTCGGAAGGCGCCATATTTTCATCAACTCACCAGTCTGAGGCGTCGACCGCGGGGTGTATCGCCCGACGAATGATCGAACGGCAACATAGGAGATGTATCTTCCGCGTTGGGTTCGATCTGTGGTGCGTCTGGCATGTGCTGCCCGAGATAAGCCTCCGAAAGCGTCCGGAAGGCGTAATCGAGCATCGACGATGCGTAGGCCGCGCCGGGATCACCTTCGACCGTACCCGCAGGCCCGAAGCGGGTATAAGCGAATCGTTCGACAAAAGCGTCCAGCGGGGCGCCAAACTGAAGACCGATGCTGACGGCCTGCCCGAGACAATCCATTAAACCCCGGGCCATTGGCGTTTCTCGGGTCGGGATGATGCTGACTTCACCCAGGGTGCCGTCTTCAAACTCGCTCGTGCGCATGAAGAGACTGTGGCCGCCGACAGCAGTGCGCTGAGTAAAGCCGGTTTGACGCATTGGAAGCTGACGGCGAGCACCCCGTTCCAGTTTGGCACGCAGATTCGCCAGTTCGGGTTCTGGCAACTCCGGAAGAAAATCGACGGAGCGTTCCATGGCCTTATGCATGGCGGCATGGGCTTCCGGCCTTGTCGGAGGAAGGGGAGCTTCACCAGCAAGAGCCATCGCAAGGGCGGATTCGGGTGTCAGGCCTCTGTAAGCCAATCGGGCAAGGGTCGAGGCGCGGAGGTGTCCGTCGCTACGCAGGGGCGAAAAGACTGGCGCCAACCCACAGGATTCAACACCTAGAAGTGCGTCGACAGGCCCAGGGCCGGAAAACCCCGTTTCCACAGGGGAAAGGTGCTGGCCTTCCATGGCCGCGCAGGTCTCTGCCGCGAGAGCGCGTAGCCCCGGTAGAGATGCGCAGGCTGGAATGGTCGGGAGCGAGAGATTTGTGCCTGCATGCGCGATGCTCGTGGCCAGTGCTGCAATGGCTCTGGCGGCCTCTCGTCCTGCATCACTGTCGTAGTCGAGCCCCATAGATGCGAGGCAAGCGTCTAGGTCCGTTAGCAGGATAATGCCTGCGGGTTCTTCTGACGGATCAGCGGGAAGATCAAACAGCGGCAGCTCGCCTGTGCGTTCCACGCGTGTTGTAGCGTGGAGTCGACGCAGGGAATCGCAGGCCAGCTTTAGGCAGGCTACGAAATGCTCTGGTGCGAAACCGTCCTCCTGAACAAAGCCAGACAGTCGCACAACAAAACCTGGAATTTCGTCAGGGTGACGTTCCCACAGGGCAATGTTGGGAGCGAGCTGACGCATCAGCAGAAGATAAGACAGGCTCCGGGCAGGAGAGGGTGCATTGGCTGGCGTTCCGGGGAGAGGCGGACACGCATCAATTGTGTCAACCCAACGTGCCGCTTCCGTCGAAAGGCGGATGGGGCCACCATTTTGCGTGATCTGGGCCAGCGCCTGCGCGGCATCATCCTCCCAGGCGGCCGGAAGGGTGACGGAGCGCGTGGCGCTGTCGTCCGGATCGGTGGTGACCCGAAGCGTTCTCATGCGAACGCCGGTCCAATGAAGACGGGCTGTCATGCTGCGAATCTACGCTGCGTTCCGGTGGCCCGGAAGCGGGAAAACGTGCCTTTTGGCCGGGTTAATGGGTGGGAACATGGGGATATGGGGGATAACATTTTCCCGGGCTGATAATCTCTGTTTCCAAAGGGAGGGTTGGACTGCGGCGATGGAGTCCGCTAGTGCAGGAAAATGATTTTTTCGAAGGTGATGTCATGAGCGCAGCCACGGGAACAGCGCCTGCCGCAGCTCGCCACGATCGGCTTGAGCTTCTGGCTGGGTTTCTGGTGCTGGTCTTTCTGGTCGGGATGCTGGTTCTGGCGATGCTGGGTCATCATCGTCATGATGATGGTGGCTACCAGGTTCATGCGTCTTTCAGCCAGATTGATGGTCTAAATGTCGGATCAGATGTGCGTCTGGCTGGAATTACCGTCGGCCATGTGATGTCTGAGGTTGTGGATCCGAAGACTTTTCAGGCCCAGGTGACGTTCACACTGTCGCCGGACGTGAAGCTACCAACGGATTCTGCAGCGATTGTGACGTCTGACAGTCTGTTGGGCGGAAAATACATTGCGCTGTCACCGGGGGGCGCTGACGCTCTTATCAAGGCTGGTGGGGCGCTGACGGAGACGCAGGGGTCTATCAGTCTTGAGCAGCTTCTGAGCAAATTCATCTTTTCGGTCACGGATACGCTTCAGAAGGCTCAAAAGCCCCAGAAGCCTGCTGGTGGCCTGTCAGACGAGCCGTGAGTTCCGAGGACTTTCCCTGGCTGGATCGTGATGGACAGCCAGTGGCCTGCGTCGAGAAAGTGCGCGTGCTGAGAGAAAATGACGCCGAATTGCGTCAGGCCCTGCAGGATGCGTTTGAGGACGGTATTCTGATGGGGGTTTCCCCAGATGCCATGCGCAAGTCCTTCATCGCCATGCTTGCCGATCTCGTGGACCCAAAATCCCAAGGAAACGCCTGATCATGACCAATCGGTTCCTGTTTGCCGGTGCGGCTCTTCTGGCTCTGTCTGTAACGTCATCGGCGCTTGCCGCTGTAGGGGTTGCCCCGCCGGCGATGTACCCGGCTAATACCTGGCAGGGACGGACACAGGCTGTCATTCGTGTTCTGGATCGGCTGGATGCCCATATTGAGACGCTGACGATTCCAGTGGGTGCAAATGCCTCCTACCGAACGCTTTCGGTCGCTGTTGAGGCGTGTGTCAGTCGTCCGGAAACATTGCCGGCTGACTCTGGTGCGTTGCTGCACCTGCGTGATTCGGGAGATTCGGCTCGACCACCCTTCGACGGGTGGATGTTGCAGAATGAGCCATCTCTCGGGACTTATGGCAGTTCGCTTTATGATGTGCGTGTTGTGGCGTGCACGGGAGATCGTGTTGCGCCGGACGCTGGACCGCTGCCCGTCATAAAAGCGCCTCAACTGGCCGGTACGACAGCAACGGAAGATGAAGGGGGGACCGATCAGTCCGGCTCTTCATCATCATCTGAAGGAGGAGCGGTTCCGCTGGCGCCAGACAGCCACGCACCGATTCCTCTCGCGCCACCCTCTGGTGGTGCGCAGTCTCTTGTGCCTCCCGCACCCCCGGCATCAGCCGGACCGTCCTTGCCTCCTCCCGCAACTGATCCCGGCCTGGAATAAGGAGTGGGCGGAGCGGGGGTACCCCTGAAACTGGAAAGAGAAGCCTATTCATGATCCAGATTCCTTTTCCGCCTTCAAAAGCTGCAATCCTGCTGGATTTCGACGGAACACTGGTCGATATCGCTCCTACTCCTGAAAGTGTGGTTGTTCCTCCGGGACTGGCAGACGATCTCCTTCGCCTGAAAGATATGCTCGGCGGAGCGCTGGCTATTGTGACTGGCCGACCGATCGCCCAAATCGACCATTTTTTGCCCGGCATTCCTCATGCTGTAGCGGGGGAGCATGGAGTAGCCGTGCGGACCTCACCTGAAAAAGACATTACTCACCCCGCTTTACCGTCCGTGCCAGCTGACTGGCTGCAGAAGGCGGAAGATATTATCTCTTTGCATCCCGGTGCGAGCGTAGAACGCAAGAAGGCTGGAATGGTCCTGCACTATCGTCAGGCGCCGGAGGCTGAAATGGCATTTCGGGCGTTGACGGAGCAATGGTCGCCGGAAGCTGGCGGTTTCCGTTTGCAGGACGCTCACATGGCTATCGAGCTTCGTCCGTTGGGCGTGGACAAGGGGGGAGCCGTGCGGGAATTGATGTCTGAAAATCCTTTTCGCGGTCGCTTGCCACTCTTTGTCGGGGATGACGTTACAGACATGGACGGAGTGAAGGCTGCGCGCCAGATGGGCGGTGCTGGCTGGCTCATTCCGGATGATTTTCCTGATGCAGTCACGTTCCGCCGGTGGCTGCACGATTTATCGGAGGGGCATGGATGGGGCGCCTGATAGTTGTTTCCAATCGTACACCAGCGCCCGGAGAACGGACGCAGCCTGCGGGTGGTCTGACTGTTGGGTTGTATGATGCTGTTCAGACACGGGACAGCCTCTGGTTTGGCTGGTCCGGGGAACAGTGCGAAGATGCACTGGACCGGCCTGTCATGGAGGACCGTGCTGGGAATGTGACGTATGCCACATTTGATATGACGCCCCGGCAATATGACAGGTTTTATCTGAACTTTTCCAATGGCGTTCTCTGGCCGTTATGCCACTACAGAACGCAGCTGATCCGTTACACGCGTGAAGATTGCGAGGCTTACTACGAAGCCAATGCCGTCTTTGCCGATCGTCTGGTTCCTCTTCTGAAAGAGGACGATACGATCTGGATTCATGATTATCATCTGTTTCCGCTGGCTGAGATGCTGCGGAATAGAGGGGTCACGGGGCGGATTGGCTTTTTCCTGCATATTCCTTTTCCACCTTGGAGTGTGGCGCGTCTCCTGCCGCAATTGCAGCGCCTTCTGAAAGGGCTTGCAGGTTGTGACCGCATTGGCGTGCAAACGCCGGAAGATGCCCAGAACCTCCGGGGATGTTTCGCGGAATATGGTCTCCAGGCAGAAGTAGAAGCAGTGCCGATCGGGATTGATCCGATCCGTTTCCGGCAGCAGGCTATTGAAAGTGCCTCCACGGAAGATGTGGAACAGATTGTGGACAGTCTGGTTGGAAAGCGCCTGATTATCGGTGTGGATCGGCTGGATTATTCCAAAGGTCTGCCTGAGCGGATGCGGGGGTATGAAATGCTCCTGAAAAATTACCCGGAGTATCGCGGCAAGGTGACGTTCTTACAGATCACGCCTGTCTCCCGGACGGGTGTGGAAAGCTATCGTCTTCTGAAGGAAGAGCTTGATGGCCTGGTGGGAACGATCAACGGGGCATATGGTACGCCGGACTGGGTGCCGATCCGTTATACGACCTGGCCGATTTCCCGGAATGTTCTGGCGGGGCTCTATCGGGTGTCCGATGTCGGATACATCACGCCGTTGCGCGATGGCATGAATCTTGTCGCCAAAGAGTTCATCGCGGCTCAGGATTCCAAGGATCCGGGCGTGTTGGTTCTGTCACGGTTTGCTGGTGCAGCACCTGAGATGCCAGAGGCGCTTCAGGTCAATCCGCTGGACGCTGAGGGGATGGCCGATGCACTTCATGCGGCACTCACCATGGACGTGCAGACCCGTCATGAGGCATGGTCCGCACTTTACGGCGAAGTCTCTCGCAACACAGCGGGAAGCTGGGCCAAGCAGTTTCTAGATAGCCTGGAGGCCTCTCGCACATGACTCTGACCGGAACGAAGCAGCCCGATATGACCAGGATACTGGGAGGGCTGTTCGTTCTGGCCGGGGTTTTGGCGCTCGGGACGGCATGGTTTGCGGAGCACCGGCTTCTGCTGGCGCCGTGTGAACTGTGTCTGTGGGAGCGAAGGCCCTGGCGCGTTCTGATCGGGATTGGCGCTCTGACGTTGCTTTTGCCGCGACGTTACGCACGATATCCCGTGTTCGCGGGGCTGCTGTGCCTTGCTGTCAGTATCGGGTTGGCGGTTCTGCATGCTGGTGTTGAACATAAGTTCTGGCCAAGTCCGGCTCCCGAGTGTCGTGCGCCGGTTTTTCATGGCGGTAGCTTCAAGGACTGGATGGCAGCGATGCCGGCCCGGCCGAACAAGCCCTGTGATTCGCCGGATTATCTATTCGGCCTTCCAATTTCCATGACGGAAACGGGCGGTTTATATGCTGTAGTCGTATTTGTGGTGGCCAGCCTCGGAAGCGTGCGCATGCTGCGCTCCCGAGGCTGAAACCTGTCAGAGTCTCGGGCGACCGCGTCCGAAGATCAGGCTGATGATCAGCAGTACGAGGAAGATGAAGAACAGGATCTTGCCGATATAGGCGAAATCTGCCGAAATCCCACCGAACCCAAGCACGGCGGCGCACAGGGCAAGGATGAGGAAGACAACCGTCCAGCGAAGCAGATCCATTGGTAAGTCTCCTGGGTCATGATGTTCCTCCAGTTGGAGAAACGGGGTGAGCAAGGCAGAACGGGACAAAGACGCTCCGGTTCAATTTCGTAATGGCTGTATCGTTGAACACATTAAAACGTGACGCCCGCTTTCCGGGTCGCCTGGGTCTGAGAGGGACACCATGACCAGATTCCGCTCGCTTTATCATCAGGGTTTTGCCCGGATTGCGGCTTGTACGCTTCCCGTTTCTCTGGCCGAGCCAAAAGCCAATGCGGAGAGGGTTCTTGAGGTTCTGAAGGACTGTGACCGACAGCGTGTTGCTGCGGTTGTTTTTCCGGAGCTTGGGCTGACTGGCTACACGCTTGATGATCTGCGGTTTCAGGATGTGGTGCTGGATGGTGCCCGAACTGCCCTGGAATGGCTTGCCAGGCAGACGGCTGACCTGATGAGTGTGGCTGTGGTCGGATTGCCGCTTTGTCGTGGGGATCTGCTTTATAATTGCGCAGCGGTGATTCACCGTGGGCGTATTCTGGGTATTGTTCCCAAGTCCTATCTGCCGAGGTACCGGGAATTTTACGAGCCCCGACAGTTCACATCCGGCTTGGGAACGTCCGGAGTTGTTAGGACTGGTAGCGCTGAGGTTCCGTTTGGCGCGGACCTTCTGTTTGAAGCGCATGATCTGCCGGGTCTGACGCTGGGCGTCGAGATCTGTGAGGATTTGTGGGTGGCCAACCCTCCCAGCGGAATGCTGGCTCAGGCGGGGGCGAGTGTTGTTCTCAATCCTTCTGCGTCGCCAGTTACAATTGGCCGTACAGATGACCGTTCTCTGCTGTGCCAGGCTCAATCCATGCGGACTTTGGCAGCGTATGCTTATGCAGCGGCTGGGGAAGGGGAATCCACCACTGATCTGGCATGGGATGGTCAGGTTTCCATTCACGAGAATGGCCGTCTTCTCGCGCAGTCCGATCGCTTCCCTCAGGGAGAGCGGCTGGTGGTCGCAGATGTGGATCTTGATCTTCTCCGGCAGGAGCGCTTGCGGACGGGCCAGTTTGGTGTCGGGCGTGACCGTTTCAGAACCATTGGGTTCGCGTTGTCTGCCCCACTGGAAGACCTTGGGTTAAAGCGCGACGTTGCAAGATTCCCGTTTGTTCCTTCTGATCCGAAGACGCTGGCTCGGGATTGCTACGAAGCCTGGACCATTCAGGTGAGCGCGCTTCGTCAGCGGTTGCAGGCGAGTGGGGCGCAGCGTGCTGTCATTGGTGTTTCCGGCGGGCTGGATAGTACGCTGGCGTTACTGGTTGCTGTCAGAGCCGCCGATGAGCTTGGCTGGCCCCGGACGCATGTTCTTGCTTACACGATGCCCGGGTTTGCCACTGGCAGTGAAAGTCGTGGGCTTGCGCATGCGCTCATGTCAGCACTGGGTGTAGAAACCAATGAGCTCGATATTCGGCCTGCGGCCGAGACGATGCTGGCGGGCATTGGTCATCCTTATGCAGAGGGCAAGCCGGTTCATGACATCACCTTCGAGAATGTGCAGGCAGGACTGAGAACAGACTTTCTTTTCCGTCTGGCCAATCATCGAAACGGCATTGTCATCGGGACGGGTGACCTTTCCGAACTGGCGCTCGGGTGGTGCACTTATGGCGTCGGGGATCAGATGTCTCACTACAATGTGAATGCTGGAATGCCGAAGACGCTGATCCAGCATGTGATTCGCTGGTTGGTTCGGGAAGGGGGGCTCTCGGGTGGTGCACCAGAAGTTCTGGAGAAGATCGTCAATGCTGAAATTTCCCCGGAACTCGTCCCGGATGTGGGGCAGGGAATTCAGAGTACGGAGCAAATGATTGGCCCGTATGCCTTGCAGGATTTCACGCTTTTCTATGTGCTCAGATATGGATTTCGCCCATCACGTATCGCCTTTTTGGCAGAAAAGGCGTGGGGAAGTGTTACAACAGGTTCCTGGCCAACGCATTTCCCCGAAGATCGGCGGAAATCCTATGATCTGGAAGAGATCTGTCACTGGTTGAGGATCTTTATTCACCGGTTTTTTGCCACCAGTCAATTCAAGCGCTCGGCCATGCCAAATGGGCCGAAAATCGTTGCTGGCGGCTCTCTTTCTCCGCGTGGAGACTGGAGGGCACCGTCCGATGGTAACGCACGAGCATGGCTGGAAGAGCTTAAACAGAACACGGCTATGTGAACTTTCAAACTTTTGAGGGGTTGGGGGTTCCGTACCATGGCTTTCATGCCAATATGCTGGGTACCATTTTATTCAACGGAGATTTTCCGTCATGGCTTACGCTACGACCAATCCATATACGGGTGAAACGCTTAAAACCTTCCCGGAAGCAACTGATCAGGAAGTGCAGCAGGCGATTACCGACGCATATGAGGCCTTCAAGAGCTGGCGCGACGTTTCCTTTGCAGACCGCGCCAAGGTTATGGCTGCTGCCGGTGCGATCCTTCGTCGCGACATTGATAAATATGCCAAGCTGCTCACCCTTGAGATGGGCAAGCTTTATGAAGAAGCCAAGCTGGAGACCATTCTCTCCGCTGAGATCTTTGAATATTATGCCAAGAACGCTGAAGAGCTTCTGAAGCCGGAAAAGCTTCCGGTTGCTGATCCGAAGGAAGGCGAAGCCATCCTGATTCATCAGCCGCAGGGCATTGTCTTTGCGATTGAGCCTTGGAATTTCCCGTACTACCAGATCGCTCGTATCATCGCGCCGCAGCTTTCTGCCGGTAATACGGTTCTGCTGAAGCATGCATCCAATGTGCCGCAGTGTGCTGCTATCTTTGATGACCTGATGATTGAAGCTGGTCTGCCGAAGGGTGCATTCCACAATCTTTATGCTGCTCGGCATCATACGGCCGTGATCCTGAATGATCCGCGCGTCTGTGGTGTGGCACTGACGGGTTCTGAAGGTGCGGGCGCCATTGTGGCCAGCACGGCTGGTCAGGCGCTCAAGAAGGCAACGATGGAACTCGGCGGTGCCGATGCATTTGTCGTGCTTGAAGATGCCGATGTTGAAAAGGCCGCCAAGTGGGCTGCTTTCGGGCGTCATTGGAATGCGGGCCAAGTCTGCGTGTCTTCCAAGCGCCTGATCGTTGTAGATTCCATCTACGACCAGTTCCTTGAGATCTATAAGGCTGAGGTTCTCAAGTTCAAGGCTGGTGATCCAATGGATCCGGCTACGACGCTTGCGCCACTGTCTTCACAGAAGGCTGCTGACGATCTGAAGGCTCAGGTTGAAGAAGCCAAGAAGCATGGTGCTGTTGTGGAAGTCATCGGTGCGCCGGTTCCTGAGAAGGGTGCCTTTTTCCAGCCGCTGCTGATGACGAACCTGCATGGCGACAATGAAGCCCGTCACTGGGAGTTCTTTGGTCCGGTCACGCAGCTTTATCGTGTGAAGGACGAGGCTGAGGCGATCCGCGTTGCCAATGACTCTCCGTTTGGTCTGGGCGGTTCCGTCTTTACCAAGGATACGGCGCGTGGCGTGAAGGTTGCCGAGAAGATTCACACAGGTATGGTTTATGTGAACCATCCGACGATGGTGAAGGCTGATCTGCCGTTTGGTGGTGTGGCTCGTTCTGGCTATGGCCGTGAGTTGATTGGTCTGGGCATCAAAGAATTTGTGAATCACAAGCTGATTGATGTCGTGGATATCGACGCACCGTTCTGATTGTGAGTTGGCTGGATCTGGCGATCCGGCCTGTTCATGAAAAAACCCGGACAGGAAACTGCCCGGGTTTTTTTGTGTCTGAAAGACTGATCGGGGAAGGTCAGGCTCTCTGATGGGCCTTCTCTGCGGTCAGATTAATCCAGGGATGTCTGTCCTGCACATATGCAACGACACGCGCTTTGTGGGCGGCCCGCTCTGTTGAGGCGTTGGTCATGGAACTGCTGTGCTGCCTGTAATCCGCCAGAATGGCTGGAACCTGCCGTCCGGGTAATCCCAGTTCAGCGAAAGTGCACCAGAGGTCATAGTCTTCCCAGCCCATTGCTTCACGTGAAACATAGTAGCCGCCAGCGGCTGCCCACGCCCATTTGGCGACCATTGCCATGGCATCAATGCGATTGCCTGAAACCAGTGTCAGGGGATTCGAGGGTAGATCGCCGAGAAGAACAGGTGCGCCGGGTGGTGTGATCAGATCAGGGTTTTTCTTTGTGACGAGTGGCCCGTTCTCGTCAAAGCACTGGATCAGCGGATAGGCGTAGGCGATGCCAAATGTCATGGCGGCCAATAGTGTTTCACAAGCATCCGGGCGCAGGATGTTATCGGCGTCCAATTGCAGAGTGTGCTGGGTTTCAGCAGCATCCATGCCGATGTTTCGTGCCCCACCCAAGCCTGCATTGCGGATGGACCGTCTGAAGATCAGGCGGTTGAAGCGGCCGGTGTGCCGTTCCATCCAGATCCTGATGAGGTCAGCGGATTCATCCGTTGACCCATCATCCACCACGATGAGGTCCAGGATCTGAAGTGTCTGCGTAACAACGGAGTCCAGAGCATCCAGAACGTGATTGGCGTAATTATATGATGTTACGATGACCGTGACGTCTGCTTCGCCCAAGATGTCATGGTGGAAGAGCGTTTCACTCTCTGGAACGACCGGCAGCGCAGGAGGCTTTACGCGGCCGCGGGCCAGAAGAGTTTCCGCCGCTTGAGCCGCTTCCACATCGCCGTTGAGGGAAGACAGGGCGAGTGCCATGCGCCGGGCTTGAGCTTCCGGGCTGAAGGGCCAGAGAACGTCATGATAGGCGTTACGGGCCAGAGTGCGGCGCAGATCGGGGTTGTCGACCAGTTTCAGGAGCGCGCTGGTCCATTCTTCCTGGGTTTCAGCCAGGAGGCCGGTTTCATTGTTTCTTACGACCCGACGGAATGGGCCGGTTGGAGAAACGATGGAGGCGTTGCCTGCAAGAGAGGCTTCAAGGAATTTTATCTCGCTTTTGGCTTCGCAGAAGATGTTGCCGACTTCCAGTGGCGCAATGGAGATATCAAATCTGGCGAACTCTTCCCCAAGTTCGGAAAGGGGAACCATATCTCGCCATTCGATCTGGCTTTCTACGGCCTTGAGGGCCGGGAACTCCTCCATCAGAAGGACGGGACGGTGATTGTCTTTTTCCCTGAATAGAACCAGTCGCGTGTTGGGGCGTGCTTTCAGCACGCTCGTCAGAGCAGGATAAGCAATGGTGAAGTCACGCTGATGGGTGCGAGAACCCGTAGCATATCCAATGCGGATCAGTCCGTCGTCAGACGTTGAACGACCAGGTTCTCCGCGGAGGCGACAGCCCAGGCGGGATCGACGCAGTGTCTCATGGTCATAGACATTCGGAAGAAGATGGATGACGGGGCGCAGTTCATGCATCGCAAGAGCCAGCTCCCGGGTTGTTGCTGATCCCTGTTCACAACGCACAAGAGTCCGGCGCATGTCTGCGAAGCAGCGCTCAATGCGCTCTTCCGTCGCGCCCACAGAGCGAATGCCGTCAATGAAGTCAATACGCGCGTAATGCGGAACAAAAACGATATCGTCGGCGTCAAAAATGGTTCTGACGCCTTCCTGCTGCGCCAGATCAAGAATGGTGCTGACGTGGCCGCTATACTCCACGCGCCAGAAGATCATGACGTCAGCCCACCGGATGTCTTCGTACCCGACTGTGGCGCAAGGCTGGATACGTGCCTCATATCCTGCGTTACGGACGGCTTCGGCATTTCGGTCACATCGATAGGCAACGCCAGGTGTATCGGGCTCACCGGCGACGAAGAGAACGCGCTGTATGACTTCAGGCGAACAGGTTCCATCATCGGGAACTGTAGAAGGTTCTACCAGAGCGAAAGACTTACTGGATGAAAAGTCTTCCTGCTCCGAACAAGACTGCAAGGCGAGAGGTTCGGGAAGTGTTGGGATATGTGGAATAAAGGGTTTTCGAAAAGCCCGAAGAACCCGGCGCCATAAAGGTGCGGGTTGCGACAGAAAGATTCTTAGGGAATCCAGACCCTCGCGGTTTTCTGTATAATGGTGTTCGATCGTTGTCCGCTTGTGTTTTTCTTCCGCCATTTTTATGCGGAAAGCGTCACGTTCTTGGCGTATCGGGTCAAGAATATGCGTCAGGGACGCAATCTTTTCATCTCGAATGCGGATGCCTCTGGAGAGAGATCGGCTCTCGATCCGGAGAGCGTGAGTTGTGCGTTCTGCGTGTTCAGCAGCCAGCTTGTATTGTTGAAGCTCTGTAGCGCTCTGTCGTGTGGCTAGGTCATGAGCAAAAAGCTGGCGAACCCTGTGACGGAAATCGCGGGATTTATCGGACTGACCCACCAAAAGCTCAATGAAGGGATGCGTCCCTGCGGGGCGGAGCGCAATATAGTCTGACAGAACGACTTCATTCGGGCGGCTCTGAGTTGTTTTCCCTACCAGAACCACGGGAATACTGGAGTTTGCCCTTTGTTCCTCATGGGTTCGGTGACAGAGCAATATGCCGGAATCACCATCGTTGTGGATTCTCGCGAATGTTCTTTCTGAATGATGACTTTCAAGTTCCTGCCAAGCTCTGAGCTGGGAGCCAAGTTCATCATCCAGCGCCGGAGACAAAAGGATAGTGGCCACCTGTGGGAAGGCATCATTTTGCAAGACGCTTCCTAGCCAGAGAATTGCTCTGGCAGCGTGGTCAGCCCCATCTCCCTGGGGGCCTGAATTTCTTTCGGGTAAGGGCCTCTGGATAAGCAAAGTGGCTAATTCGGCCAGATACCTATCCTGCAGAGAGGGCGAGGGGGAGGTTGAGGATGGGTTTGTCACAGGTGCAATTTACAGATTCGTAAAGGTATGGTGTGAAAACATCTTAAGGCATTGTAGAGACACAATCCCTATTTCTGTTTGTTTTTTATGAAGTATTTTAATTTTTTATTGATTGCGTGCTGTAAAGTTTATCCCGTCATTGCAACCATTCGTAAAATGCTCCCTTCTGTGATGGGGCATTCCTGCCCCAGCCTTTCTGTGTCTTTCAAATCACAGTAGGGAATTGCACTGTGAGTGGGTCTCTATATTGCTCCGATGCTCGGGTAGGTCTTGCACAGATACGTCAAATCCTTATTGCTTTTGGTAAATAGGCTTTGGTATATGCAAGACTCGTCACTCGATCATTTGGGTGGTCTGAGGGCCGCCAGTGCGAGGCAACCTTTTTTAGGAGTGCATGGTAATGGCAATCACTACCGTGGTTGGCGCCTCCGGCCGGATCCTTGCGGTCACGGTCGACGGTGCGCAGGCCCACGCTCTGGCCAGTCAATATTCGTCTGCTATCGCTGGTGTCAGCGGTCTGACGAGTTATGATCTGGTTCCAGGCAGTAACAGCAGCCTGAGCGACGCAAGCGTTTCTCAGGGCGTTATTACTCAGGGCGGCAGCTATAGCATCGACGGGGATGTAGCTTACATCGCCGCCGGTTCATACGGCGCTACAGATACACTGAATGGCGCTGTTTCAATTGACCTTTCCAATGATACCGCTTCGAACATCAGCCTGCTGACAGGTAGCTGGGTTGGCGTTTCGGTTCAGGCTGGAAACCAGAACGGCACGTTCATCGGTGGTGTTGGTGACAACACGTTCACGGGGACAGGCAAGACCGGTAACTGGAACATTGCTACAGGGTCGGGCAACGACACGATTTCCGGGACAGATGGTAACAACACCATCGGTGGCGGAACAGGCAATAACCTGATCACCCTGGGTGCAGGCACGAACGCTGTTCGTTCTGAAGGCCAGGACACGATTGATGGCTCTGCTGGTACGGATACTGTTACCCTTCTGGGTGGCAGCTCGGTCGTAACTCTTGGCAACAATGCCACGGTTTATGACACGACGTACGACAACAACGTAACGGTTGGCAGCAACGGCTTTATCACGGGCGGCAGTTCCAGCACGTACTTCGCGACTGGAACGACCGCAACGGTTGCTGGTGGCCTGAACGATACGATTTCTGCTGCAGGTGACTTCCAGCAGGTTCGTGGTACTGGCAACAGCATCAGTGTCGGTGGCTCCCTGTCCTTCCTGAACGGTACGGGTAACACCACCATCACGGCTGGCAATGCCACCATGTTCGGTGCATCTGGCCTGAACGCTCAGTTCGATGGCACGTCCGGCTACAGCCTGTTCGTGGGCAACGAGGGCGACGAAGCAATCTCTGCTGCGTCTTCTCATGGTGTTCTGCAGGCTTTCGCAGGTACCGGCAACACGACCGTCATTGGCGGAACCGGTGCTGATACGCTGGTTGGTGGAACGGGCAATGCTACCCTTGAGGGTGGTTCCGGCTCTGCGAACCTGTTTGCTCTGAACAAGGGATCCGCTGGTGGCAACTACACCATCAGTGACTTTGGCAGCGCAGCAGGTAACCTGATGGCTCTGTACCAGTACGGTCTTCAGAACAACGGTGGGCTTGAGAACGTTCTGTCCAATGCAACTGTTGCCGGTGGCAATACGACCATTGCTCTGTCCGATGGCTCCAACATCACGTTTGTTGGCGTTACGGATCTGAAGGCTTCGAACTTCAATCTGAGCTGATCTACCCTGTCTGTTGGTTCGCCAGCATTCATGAAGGGAGCTGGGTTCGTAAGAACCCAGCTCTTTTTGTTTGTACCTCTCCGTTTCCAGACTTTGGCCTTTTCTTTGATGACAGTGGATTCCGGTTCCAACGTGACACTCCTTCCAGAGGCAGCCGAAGAAGATTCGCGGCGGGTCCTGCTTGAGAGCTACCGCAGTTCTGCACGTCTGAACGGAATGAGGGCTGAGGGACTGCAAATTGAGAACACGCACCTCCGGGAGCAGATGGCTCTTGTTCAGAGCTCCCTCTCATGGCGGGTTACTGCTCCACTGAGGCTCATAAGAGGGTTGACGCTAGGTCGTCTGCCTTCTGGCAGGTCTCTCAAAGACCTGCCTGACCGCGTTCTCGAACTTTGGGGCAAAGGGGGCGCCAGCGCTTTAGGGAATGCTCTGGTACGTCAGGTTTTGCCTCGTTCCGGCAGAAAGAAAGGGCGGAAAGTTTCTGATTCTCTTACCTCTGCCAAGAAGGCCTCTCCAGATGAAGCTGTGTCGGGGCTTTCCGTTTACAGTGATCCACTCGATAAAACGGCGACCGCACTGGCCCCGAAAGTTCTGATTATTGCAGAAGTTTCTTTGCGGCAGTGTGCGAAGTATCGTGTGTGGCAAAAGCGGGATCTGCTGGAACGCCTTGGATGGTCTGTTCAGGTTGTAGACTGGCGGGACATTGGTGTTGCGATGTCTGGGTTACAGCTTTGTACGCGGGTTATTTTTTACAGGGTCCCTGGCTTCGAGACTGTCATGAAGCTGGTCGCCGAGGCCCATCGCCTGCGTCTTGAGCCGTGGTGGGAAGTGGATGATCTTATTTTCGATGCTGAAGAGTATCTTCAGAATGGGAACATCAGCAGTTTGCCGCAGGCAGAGCAGGATCTGCTCATGTCGGGTGTTACCTTATTCCGGCGTTGTATGCTGGCTTGTGGCCGTGGCATCGCTTCGACCCCGGCATTGGCGCAAGCCATGTTGGACGCAGGCCTGACTGACGTCTCAGTGCTGGAAAATGCTCTTGATCATGAGACGCTTGAGATCGCGGCGTCTCTTCCGACCCACGAAGGTACGGACGTGGAGCGTGTGTGGGTTTCTTATGGATCAGGAACCAATACGCACGATGAAGATTTTCGGCAGGCTCAGGCCGGGCTGATTGCTGCGATGGAAGATGAGCCGCGGTTATGTCTGCGGGTCATTGGTCAGCTTAAGCTTTCGGATGACTTTGATAGGTTCGGAGACCGTGTAGAGCGGCTCACTGAGTTGTCCTATCGCGACTATCTGGGCGTGCTTTCCCGAACGGATATTGCCATTGCACCTCTGGAACCGACGCTCTTCAACGACTGCAAAAGCAATATCAAATTTCTGGAGGCGGCAGTCGTCCAGGTTGCTTCGGTTTGCTCCCCCCGGAGTGGTTTTCTCTCTGTGATGCGGCATGGCGAGAATGGTCTGCTGGCCGTCACCGATGATGACTGGAAACAGAGTTTTCTGACCTTGGCCCGAGATATACTGCTGCGTCGGCGCCTTGCGGCTCAGGCCCTGCAGGATGTGATGGAACGGTACGCGCCCGATGCGATGGCGGTTACGCAGGGGCAGGCTGTTTTCGGTATGCCTGTGATGCCGGATCGGCACGCTTTGCGCGTCCTTATGGCAAATGTTTATTACGCTCCACGCTCATTCGGAGGGGCGACGATCGTTGCAGAGGAGTTGGCAGAAAGGCTCACGCAGCGTGGTGTTGAAGTGGGAGTCATGACGTCTCGTCCACGTCTGGACGAAAATCTGTCAGGAAGTATTCGCTACGTCATCAACGGTACGGATGTGTTATCCGCGGTGATTCCGGAGGGGACGGACCTCATAGGAGCTCTCGACAATCCGCAAATGGCTGAGGTGTTTGCCGATTGGTTGGACGCTTATCAGCCAGATGTCGTGCATGTGCATGCGGCCCAGGGGTTGGGTACTGCAATGCTGCGGGTCTGTCAGGAGCGCGGGGTTCCGTATGTTCTGACACTGCATGATGCGTGGTGGCTATGCGACCGGCAGTTCATGGTTCGGGAAGATGGGCATTACTGCTTCCAGACCCGTATTGACCAGCAGGTTTGCCAGATGTGCCAACCTCATGCCCGACACTTACGGGATCGCGTGACGATCATGCATCAGGCGTTGGCTGAGGCGGCGTTGTTGATAAGTCCGTCTGAGGCACATCGTCAGCTTTATCTTGCTAATGGCGTTGAGCCGGAGCGGATCGTTGTGAACAGGAATGGCTTTCGGTGGCCTGAACGCTCTCGTCGCCAGAGAATTCTGGGCTCGCGGCTACGCTTCGGATTCGTTGGCGGAACTGAGGCAGTAAAGGGATATCCACAGCTTAAAAAATGTATGGAGTCTCTTGAGCGATCTGACTGGGAGCTGGTTCTGGTTGATAACAAGATCAATCTTGGTTTCAGGTCCATTTATGCTGAAGACTGGTCAGTAAAGGGGGATCTAAAAATTGTACCTGCCTTCACGCAGGCTGGACTCGATGATTTCTATGATCAGATTGATGTTCTTCTGTTTCCTTCCCAATGGAAAGAGAGTTATGGCCTGACTGTTCGTGAAGCTTTGGCGCGCGACGTCTGGGTTTTGACGACTGCTCCAGGGGGGCAGTCAGAGGATGTTGTGGACGGGATCAACGGGACGCATCTTCCTCTTGATGGGCGTCCTGAAACACTCGCAGCGGCTGTTGAAGCCTTGCTCAATCAGGCCGAAAAGTTTGACGGATATGTCAATCCATTCAAGGGCGATCTGGCAACGTATGAGGCGCAGACAGAAGAGTTGCTAGGCTTTCTGGAGCGCGTGGCCAAGCGTAAAACCAAGTTAGTGACCCATTAAAAGAGCTGGTAAGGCACGCAGTCTGTCTTCACTGGCAAGGGCCTGCACCAGTCGTGCCCGGAAACCGGCCTTCTTGTGCTGAACGCGCGGTGGGTTATTGGCCAGATAGAGTGCGATCCAGTCTGGGTCGAAAAAGGTTTTGTCAGGAATTTCGCTTCGCCACAGATGGACTGACGCGACCCCGCTTGGGTTATCTCGCAGAAGCTCTGTCTTAATGAACGGTGCTTGCCCTGAGTGGAGCACAGTGCGCCAATCTGTATGCATTGGGTTCAAGGATAAAAGGCGTGCCAGCCCCCGTGTGCTGCTCCATGAAGCTGCGATATCCAGTTTGGCGGCCTGTATGGCCAAGCCGAGACCGAGTTCACCATGCAAGACGATTTCCGGCTTGCTCATACTGTTGAATGGCTGCTGGAACACGCGCCTGATGGCGGGATGATCGAGGACATCGCGTGTCATGACGAGAAACCAGGACTGAAGATGAGCTGTAATAGCTTCTGATCGTACCATGCCCCAGATAGGGGAGCGGGTGGCGCGCATGTTTTCCATAATGGGCCGTAAAGGTGTCATGGGCCCGAACACGCTGTCATTCGCGAAGAGGATTTCACTCGCTCCCGCGTCGCAGTGGTTATTGAGCAGGTCCTGCCAGGCTCCAAAATCAAGACCAGAATTCTTTCTGGCGTACAGGTTAGCCCTGATCGGGATCGGACCGGAGGCAAAGCTGTTTTCGAGGGCTGTCATTCTCGCCGTGTCATTTGGATCCAGTCCGGAAACCGCGACATGAAGTTCGAACCCGCATCCTGCAATCTGGCTCAGGAGGTGTCTGGTGTGTGGAGCCAGTGTTGCTGATGGGTCGTGATAGGCGAAAAGGCAGATAGAACGCGACATGAAATCCCTGACGATGGAACGCTAAGGCTGTTTGCGCGATTATATCATCGTTGCCCGATTGTATTGTAAGAAATACTGAGGAATGCTGTAAAAGATGATGAATGTTCAGGTGTTGAAGGTACATCCTGAGATAGGTCCGCAAAAGAGGAGAAGCATGCGCCCATGAGTAAGGCATTTCTCGCAGCCGTTCTTCAGGACTCTATCGACTGTACAGGTGTCGCTGCACAGCGTGCGGCCAGCGATCTTGTAGATGCTATTATTGATGAACTAAAGCGCGAAGGGGGATTTACTATCTCTTCTTTCGGGACATTCACTGTGTGCGAAACAAAAGCACGACATGCCATAAACCCACGGACAGGAGAACCTGTTGAGGTTCCCGCCGGGCGAACGGTCCGATTCAAGGCAAGCCCAGGACTGAAGCAGAATTTATAGAGGTTTGGCTGGGGCGGGAGGATTCGAACCTCCGCATGGCGGAATCAAAATCCGCTGCCTTACCGCTTGGCTACGCCCCAGTAGATCGCGCTTACGAACGCGATGGATCGGCTTTTAATCCGAACCGACGCGTCTCGTAAAGCCCAATATCAGAATTCAAGTTCCAGTTCGTGATCTGGCAGCCCTGTAGTGCGCAGGGCTTCGTCCATTTTGCGGCGGGCTGAGGCCTTCAGGATACCGAGGCGCTCAGCTTTGTTGAGCGCCCGATCTAAGGCCGCCATTGTGCTTCCGAGATCCTGGCTTTCGTCTTTTTCCCAGGCCCGGAGCGCGTGTCCCCAGACGGCGGTTAGGGCATTAATGCGCCAGATGCCGCCGAGACCAGAGCAGTCCATACCTGCTGCGTCCGCAAGCCAGCGCATGGAATCCACAGTTGCTCCGGCGAGAAGGGCTGCCAGAGCGGGGTCATAGGGAAGGGCGTGAAGAACAGCCCTGACGCCTGTGCGGTATTCTTCGAAAATATCGAATCGGCGCATCATCAGGTCGAAGAGATATTCGCGGAGGGTACCGCCATTTCCTTCGTCTCGGAGTGCGCTTTCATCGGCGAGCCTTCCCAGACGCAGCAGGAGCAGCGCCTTGACTGGATATCGGGAACGTACAGCATCGACAGGAAGTCCTGCTTCTCGTGCCGCATCGACCAGAGAAAACCGGTGCCAGCCGTCTGAGCCAGCCAAGCTCAAGGCAGACTGGAGGAGAGCAATGTCGAAGGCTTCCCTGTCCAGTTCCGGTGTGCTGTCTGATGCCAGCTCATCGGTGTCAAATGGGTCCTGCCGCTCTTCCATGCCGGTCTCCTGTAGAAATCTTGTTTCTTAATGGTGGGAGCGTTTGCCAGTGTCAGCAAGTTCCCACCAGAGAGAAACGATCAACCGGCGAGTTCGTCGGCCCGTTTTGTGGCGGCGTCAATGGCTTTTGAAATATTTGACGGCCATGCGTCTGGAGCCATGAGAACATTCAGGGCAGCAGCGGTTGTTCCGTTCGGGCTGGTGACAGCTTTGCGCAGATCGGCAGCGTCGTCAGGCATGTCATCCAGCATCCGGCCTGCGCCGTAGATTGTTCCGCGTGCCAGACGGCGTGCTGTCGTTTGGGAAAGGCCGTGTGCTTCTCCGGCCTTTTCAAGCAGTTCAGCAAGAAGAAACACATAAGCAGGACCCGAGCCGGAGACGGCTGTTACTGCTAAAAGGTCTTCCTCACTATCGACGCGGACAACATCGCCAACGGCGAATAGCAGTTCGTGGCAGAGGCTTGTCTGTTCTTCTGTCGCCTGAGGGGACGCATAAAAGCCGCTGATACCTGCACCGATTGCTGACGGTGTGTTCGGCATGGCGCGAAGAATGGGGAGAGTGGTGCCGCCTTTAGATGTCGCATCTGACAGGGCGGCACAGGTTCGGCCGGCCATGACGGAAAGCAGAGCAGCCTTGTTCATGCGAGAGCCCAAGGACTCCCCTAGGGCGCTGATCGCGTCTTCCGCTGTCGCAGGTTTTACGGCCAGAACGATAATATCCGGCGTAAAGGTCGATGGAATGTCAGACGCGGCTCGAACGACTGAAAAAGTATCGTCCGAACCGGATCTGTGTCGATCAACGACAATGATATGGGGCGGTGTGGGAGAGGCGAGCCACCCGTCGAGAAGCGCGCCTCCCAGTTTTCCACAACCAACCAGCAGAATTGAAGGTGTTGATGGCAAGGTCATGCGTCTCCGACACAATCAAGCATGGCAGCGTCCAGTGCATCCTGAGGAGATTTTCCGCCCCAGAGAGTGAACTGGAAGGCGGGGTAAAAGCGCTCACATTCTGACATTGCGATATCGATCAGGTCTTCCATGCTTTCACCTGGAGGGGTTGAGACACCACGCATCAGGAGCGTATGGCGAAAGGAGGGAACACCGGTTTCCGGATCAATAATGAAATGACCAACCCAAAGCTTGTTGTTGGCGAGGGAGACCAGTTCATGCACATCTGATCGACGTGCTGTGGGGGACCGTAGATCCAGCGTGCAGTTCAGGTGCAGGGCTGAAAGCTCGTCTGACCAGGTAAAATAGAGAGAGTAGTCACACCATTGACCTGGGGCCTGAGCCGCCATTTCGGACTGGCCAAGGCGCTCGAATTCCCATTCGTAGAGGCCCATGACCTGTTCCATGAGGTCAAGCGGATGGGATTCTGTTTCTGTGGTGAGTGAGGTGCTCAGGGCAGGCATGTCGGATCTCCCAAGGCCGTGGAGGCCGGAACCGGTCATGCACCGGTACGGCGCTCCAGATGTCTGCGGCCAGGAGGGGAATGACCTCTCCTGACGTTGATCACGTTATGTGGCCTTGGTGAAGTGTGCAAGTATCACGCACAGCTTCAATCAGTTCGTACGAAGATGTGTTGCATCCGGAGCGCAACGAAAGCGACCGTTTCAGCCCTGAGGGCCACCTTTTTCTTCAGTTGCGAGGTCTTCGAGTGCTGTCAGGCGCGATTCGATGGCAGCAAGGCGTGCTTCTGCCTCGTCCTGTGCCATGCGCGCACGCGTCGCCATTTCCTGAACGGCATCGAACTCATCACGACGAACCAGTTCCAGCGAATTCAGGACTTCGTCAACGCGGGTGCGGATGATGGAGTGAAGTTCTTCGCGTGCGCCGGTAACAGCCGAAAAAGCATTGCCGGCAAGACCTGCGAGGTCATCAAAGAAGCGGGGTCTGTCAGACATGGGAGAAACTCCTGCAGAGAGGCGGCGTGTCGTGTGTGGCGCGTCGCTTGGATCGTTTTCGGGGGCAGACTATACAGGAAGGATGATTATCGTCACCGGCGGAGCCGGATTCATTGGATCGTGCCTTCATGCCGCCCTGCGTCAGCGCGGGCTGCGGACGGTTGTTGTGGACCGGCTTCGTGAGGGCGTGAAATGGCGCAACCTTGCGTCTCATGCGCCGGATCAGATCATCACGCCTGAGGCGCTCCCGAGTTTCCTCGAGACAGCGCCAAAGATCGAAGCGGTCTTTCATATGGGCGCGATCAGCGCAACGACCGCACGAGACGGAGACCTTGTCTGGTCGACTAATGTGGCGTTATCGCAGTTTCTCTGGCGTTGGTGCGCCAAGAACGATGTCCGGATGATTTACGCTTCATCTGCGGCGACATATGGCGCTGCAGACCAGCCTGAGATGTTCCGTGACGGGCTGGAAGCGATTGATCATCTCAAGCCGCTGAACCTCTACGGATGGTCAAAACAGGTTTTTGATCTGTGGGTGAAGCGTGAACTGGAAGCTGGGCATCCGGCCCCACCGCAATGGGCGGGACTAAAATTTTTCAATGTTTATGGCCCGAATGAGTATCACAAAGGGTCCATGATCTCCGTCGTGAAGGTCAAGTATGATGATCTTCAGCGTGGGGCTGCGGCACGACTGTTCAAATCTGACGTTCCTGGAATGGCCGATGGCCAGCAGAAGCGTGATTTCATCTGGGTCGGGGATGTTGTGAACGTCATGCTATGGCTTTTCGACCATCCGGATGTCAGTGGTCTTTTCAACTGCGGAACCGGTGTGGCGCGGAGCTATCTGGATCTTGCGCATGCAGTCTGTGACGCGGCGCATCGGGCGCGGGACGTGGAATTCGTTGAGATGCCTGAGAAGCTTCGTGGGCAGTATCAGTCCTTCACCTGTGCGGACATGAGCCGTTTGCGTCAGGCAGGATATGATGCGCCGTTTACGTCTCTTGAAGACGGAATACGGCAGTATGTGCGTGATTATCTTTCCCGAGCGGAGTCAAACCTTTGAGCCAGCCCTTGATGTTCCCTGGGTTTGACCCCGTTGCGTTTCATGTCGGCCCGCTGCCGGTGCGCTGGTATGCCTTGGCGTATATGGTCTCGTTCATCATCGCGTTGCCGATTGCGAGACGATTGAACAGGCTGGCACCGGAAGTAGCGACCAGTGAACAGGTCGATGATTTCCTGTTTTACGCTATTTTGGGTGTTTTGCTGGGTGGTCGTCTTGGGTACGTGTTGTTCTACCGACCTCTGGATTATCTCGCGCACCCAGTGGACATCATCAAGACATGGGACGGCGGAATGTCGTTTCATGGTGGGGCCTTGGGCGTCATTCTGGCTCTGGCGTTCTTCTCTTGGAAAAACCGTCTGAGTTTTCTGGCTTTTGCGGACCGGATCGTGCCGGTGGTTCCGATTGGGCTGGCGCTAGGTCGTTGCGCCAACTTTGTGAACGGGGAACTGTGGGGCCGTCCAGCATCGCCTGATCTGCCGTGGGCCATGGTATTCCCCACAGGTGGGCCCGTGGCACGGCATCCTTCCGAGCTTTATGAGGCGTTGACGGAAGGCGTTCTCCTGTTGTGGGTCATGCTGTTCGCGGCAACCCGTCCAAGATTGCGGGCACATTTCGGATTTCTGTCAGGGTTATTCCTCTTTGGATATGCCTGCGCGCGGAGCTTCTGTGAGTTTTTTCGGGAGCCGGATGCGAATATTGGCTTTCTGGTCGGTGGGGTCACGATGGGGCAGATCCTTTGTATTCCGATGGCGCTCGCCGGGTTAGGTCTGATGACGTATGCCCTTCGTCGTCCGGCGCAGGAGAGCGCACATGTCTGAGGCTATTCTCAGAAGTGATGGTCTTGGCGTGCCACATGGCTTTTTTACGCGCCTCGGCGGCGTGTCCCCAAAACCTTATGACAGCCTGAACTGCTCTCTGTCGTCTCCTGATGACCTGGCGAACGTGAGCGAAAACCGTGCGCGTGTTGCGCGGCAGATCGGGGTTGAGCCAGAAAAGCTTCTGGGTCTGAAGCAGACGCATAGTGACATTACGGTTCCAGTGACCAGGGAGACGGTTCTCTGGGCTATGGGGCATGGGCAGGATGGCGATGCGCTGGTGACGGATCGCCCTGACGTCGGTGTTGGGGTGATTACGGCAGACTGCGGGCCTGTTCTTCTTGCGTCTGAGGATGGACGGATTGTGGGAGCCGCGCATGCAGGATGGCGTGGAGCAGTAGGCGGCGTTCTCGAATCTGCTGTGACGCAAATGAAAGCTCTGGGCGCCACGAATATCCGGGCAGTAGTCGGACCTTGCATTGGGCCTGAGAGTTATGAAGTTGGCCCGGATATGCGGGATGCCGTTCTGGCTCAGGACGGGAACGCAGGCGTGTTTTTCCGCGTGGCGGAACGGGCAGGGCATTTCATGTTCGATTTGCCAGAATACTGCTTGGCGCGTTTGAAAGCTGCTAGTGTTCAGCAGGTTGAAGTACTGGGTGTGGATACATTGACGGACCAGAGGTTCTTCAGCCATCGCCGAAGGACACTCGCAGGCGGTGGCCATATTGGTCATCAGATCTCAGCAATCCGGCCTCGCATTTCATCATAATATTGCAGAGTGCCCCAGCGCTTGTGCGGATCGCTGGGACTGTTATCGTTCCGGCATGAAAATGCTTCGTCCTGCTCAGATTCTCTGTTCCATGCTGATGGCCGCCTGTGCTGGGGGCGTAGCCTACGCCGAGCCGTCTCATCTTCTGGTTCGTAACGCCCTAATTTTTTCGATGGCTGATGGGCAGAAAGCGCCTTTTAAAGGATATTTTTCTGTTCGTTCAGATGGCGTGATCGATCATATCGGCCCCGGTGCTCCTCCAAAGGATCTTCAAGTGGATCAGGATGTGGATCTGCATGGACATTGGGTCATGCCAGGGTTCATTTCCGCTCATAGCCACCTCTGGCAGGCCGCGTATCGTGGCCTCGCGGCGGATCAGACGTTGATGGGATGGATTACGGCTTTGTATTCCGGCAAGGCGAGTGTGGCGCGAGCTGAGGATATTTATTGGTTCACTCTCGATGGCGCGCTGGATCATCTCGCTCATGGCGTCACGGCTGCCTATAATTTCAATTATGGCGGAGCGAGCCCGAAGATGGTCGTGCAAACGGATCGTTTGCAGTTTCAGGCTGAAACAGTCTCCGGCATTCGATTTGTACATGGTCTTGAGCCATTGCCGGGTAAAGCCGATGTGTCATTCGCAAAGGCTCGTCAGCATGTTGGGGATTTTCTGGCGTGGTCCGCTGGGCAGCATGTGGGGTCTACATTCCTGTCCGTGATGATTAATGGTGGGACGGGATTTCACGACACCGGAGACGTTGCGAAGATCGAAGGCGCGTTGATGCGGGAGTATCATCTGTCCAACCAGAGTCATTATCTGGAGCCACCTGAGAACGTTTCAGCTCAGCAGGCCCGGTTCCACTGGTTTGAGGATGAAGGCATTCTCGGGCCGCATCTGATTTTCGGGCATTTCATCCATACGACGCCTGAGATCATTGCCCGATCCGTAAAGGCTGGGGCGTCCATGGTCTGGAATCCGCTTTCAAACGGTCGTCTGGCGTCAGGGACGGCGGATATTCCGGCCTATCTGAAAGCTGGTTTGCGGGTTGGTATGGGAGAGGATGGGGAAGCCAGTGCGGATCTGGCAGATCCTTTCGAGAACATGCGGACCGGGCTTTATGCCATCCGGGACAAGTATCAGAGTGCCGCGATCATGAGCCCGTATGATGTGGTGCGACTGCATACGCGGGGGAGTGCGGATGTTCTGGAGGTCGGGGACCGGCTTGGAAGCCTGGAAGCCGGGAAATTTGCAGATTTTCTTGTGATTGATCCGACCAATCTTGGGTATGTGTTTGATCCGTATGCCACGTTGGTTTTTGCTGCGGCTCAGGAAAATCTGGAGCAGGTGTATGTGGGGGGCGTGCTGATGGTTGAGCATGGAAAGCCGGTGAAGCAGGATTTTGCGCATGTTCGGCAGGAAGCTGATCGGCGGGTTGCGGCCTCTGTTCAGCATTAAAAAAAGAGCCGGGGATTACTCCCCGGCTCTTTTTGTGTGTCAGACGCTGTGGGTTTTGGCTTCACGATCCCAGAAGCGGAGCTTCTGGCAGGTTTTGATGAAGGGTTCGAGATCTGCATCGCTTTTGATGGCGATCACACCCTCGTCCATCTCGTCGGGCGTGATGCCGCCTTTTGCTAGAAGCGGGGCAGCGTCCGGGCCGTAGGCGATGAATTTGGCGTGGGCGAAGGCATCCGCCACGAAGTCTCGGGCTGTTGCTTCCCTGCTCAGAAGTTTTGTCCCCTCGGCAGAAGAGAGCAGCACAACGGCGTCGTAAAGAACGGACGGCGCACCGACGATTTTCTGGCCAGCCGGGATGGTTTTGCCGTCTGTCAGTGTTACGCCGCCCACAACGGGAGCTATCAGCTCAATCAGTGTACCTTCTGCCTTTGCGGCATTCTGGAGAGCGTCCAGTAGGGCTGCATCCGTACCGTCTGTAATCACGACGCCCAGTTTACGGCCTGCGAAGGAGGCTGGCCCGTTCTTGAGGATGCTGAGCGCTGTTGAGGCGGCAAGGTCGGTGATGGGTGTACGGGCAGCCGGAGCTGGTGCAGGCAGGTCTTTTAGGCCCAGACCTTCAGCTACACTCTTGGCCAGCGTTTCATCCACGTTCAGAAGATGAGCGACGACGCGGGACCGGATGTTTGGTGTTTCAACCTTGCTGAGCTCGAAGACAAACGCGTTCTTGATGTGCGTTTGTTCGGGCTTTGTCTGGCTGATATAGAACTGGCGTGCCTGGCTGTAGTGATCGGCAAAGAGTTCACCGCGTTCGCGGGTCGTGCGACCGTTGTCATCGGGGAAGTGCCTGTAGCCAGTCTTGGGGTTTTCACGCGGACCTGCACCCCAAGAGTTGGGTTCGTAGTTTACGCGACCCTTCGGGTTGTGCATGGCGGCGTGGCCGTCCTGCTGGAAGTTGTGGAACGGGCATTTGGGCGCGTTAATGGGGATATGCGTGAAGTTCGGGCCACCGAGGCGCTTTGTCTGTGTGTCCAGATACGAGAAGTTTCGGCCTTGCAGGAGCGGATCGTTGGTGAAGCCGATACCGGGGACGACGTTCTGGGTGCAGAAAGCGACCTGTTCGGTTTCGGCGAAGAAGTTGTCCACCATGCGGTCTAGCACGAGGCGACCGATCCGGCGGACAGGGACGAGTTCTTCCGGGATGAGTTTGGTCGCATCCAGAATGTCGAAGTCGAATTTGTCGGCGAAGGCGTCATCAAAGAGCTGGACCCCCAGTTCCCATTCCGGGTAGTCGCCGGATTCGATGGCCTGCCAGAGGTCGCGACGGTGGAAGTCAGGGTCGGCGCCGTTAATCTTGACGGCCTCGTTCCAGACAACTGACTGAAGACCCTGCTTCGGCTTCCAATGGAACTTCACATAGGTGGATTTTCCTTCGGCGTTTATGAGCCGGAAGGTATGGACGCCGAAGCCTTCCATGAAGCGGAAGGAGCGGGGGATGGCCCGGTCTGACATGATCCAGAGGAGCATGTGGACGGTTTCGGGCGAGAGGGATGCGAAGTCCCAGAAGTTGTCATGGGCGGACTGCGCCTGCGGGAAGCCGCGATCGGGCTCTTCCTTTACGGCGTGTACCATGTCGGGGAACTTGATGGCATCCTGGATGAAGAACACGGGCATATTGTTGCCCACGAGATCCCAGTTGCCCTCTTCGGTATAGAGTTTCACGGCAAAACCACGGACGTCGCGCGCGAGATCGAATGAGCCCTTGCCACCTGCGACGGTTGAGAAGCGGACGAACGCCGGGACGCGGGTGCCGGTTTTTCCAAGGACGCTTGCGGTCGTGTAGTCGGACAGGGAGTCTGTGAGTTCGAAGAAGCCATGAGCGCCGTAGCCGCGCGCGTGAACAACGCGTTCAGGAATGCGTTCGTGATCGAAGTGGAAGATCTTCTCCCGGAAATGGAAATCTTCCAGAAGCGTTCCGCCGCGCGGGCCAGCTTTTAGGGAGTTCTGGTCATCCGCGACGGGAACGCCTTGCTGGGTGGTTAGGGTCGGTGTGTCGCCATCCGCCGTCTGATGAGTCGCGCCTTGAGGGCCGCGCTCGAAGGTCTGGTCACCGATGGTCACGGTGGTGCGTTTGTCTGCCGTGTCGCTCATGGTTTGGTCCGATCTGCTGTCGTCTCGAATGTCCGGCGCAAATAACGCCGGGTGTTTCGATTCAATTCCTGTGCGTTGATTTCCTTTTTTGGAAATCTGTCACTTTAGAAGTCCGAGACGAGGGCAAATGTTCCGGAAAATAATTTGAGGAAATGTTCTGAACTGAAAGAAAGAGCGGACCGTTAGAGACTTACTTGCATCGTTTTCGCAGAGCAGGAGGCTTGAATGCCTGTCGATCCTCGCAACCGTTATCCTCGGCCGCCTTTTGAAGCACAGAGTCAGCCTTTTCCAGGACTCTCAGCGAAGATGACGCCGCAGCCCGATTATGGCGAGAAGACTTACAAGGGGGCTGGCAAGCTGAAGGGACAAGTGGCTCTGATAACTGGTGGTGACTCTGGTATCGGGCGTGCTGTTGCGCTGGCTTTTGCACGGGAGGGGGCGGACATTGCAATTTCCTATCTTGAAGACGAAAGCTCGGATGCCAAGGAGATTGCAGCCCAGATTGAGGCAGAGGGGCGTCGTTGTCTGTTGTTGCCCGGAGATATTCGGCATTCAGCCCATTGCTCAGCTCTTATAGATAAGGTTCTCGCGGAGCTGGGGCATCTCGATGTCCTTGTTAATAATGCAGCTTTCCAGAATTGGGCGGAGCATCTGGAGGATATCAGTGAGGAGGAGTGGAAGCGGCATTTTGACACGAATACGCACGCACTCTTCTACCTGACGAAGGCTGCCTTGCCGCATTTGAAGGCAGGGGCATCCATCATCAATACGTCTTCAGTTAATCTGAAAACTCCTCCTGAGATCTTGGTGCCGTATTCCATGACGAAAGCGGCGATTGCGAATTTCACAGTTAGTATGGCGCAGCAGCTTGCGGCGCGTGGGATCCGTGTAAATGGCGTTATGCCGGGACCGATCTGGACGCCTTTCATTGCCACGGGGATGCCTGAAGAGGCACAGAAGAAAGTGGGCTCCGATGTCCCGCTAGGCCGTCCGGGTCAGCCAGCAGAACTTGCGGGTGCCTATGTATATTTTGCAGACCCGCTGAACAGTTACACGACTGGTGCGCTGCTGGCGGTCAATGGTGGGATGCCGATGCTTTGATGTGCTGAAAGTATTGGTAAATTATGGAAACACCTGCTCCTGATCGAGCGGGCGTTTTTCAGTTTTGGGACCAAACAGTAATGTGACACTCGCGCCTAGCAGGAGCAGGCAGGTTGTGAGGCCAAAAATGCCGGGGAAACCTGCTGTGGGGTAAATCCAGCCAATCAGGATAGGCGAAGATATGGCGCCTAGCCGAGCAATAGCTGAGGCGAGACCCATTCCCCGTCCACGGAGGGCTGTCGGAAAGAGCTCGGGTGTATAGGCGTAAATGCCGCCATAGGTTCCGTTCATGAACATGGACAGCAGGATGCCGAAGACCAGAACCTGAGCGGGGGTCTGACTGGCCGCCATGCCGATGGCGCTAATCCCGCCAGCGATCATGAAGGTTGCTACGGTCGTTCTTCGGCCGAGCCGTTCGGTGCAATATGCCGAAGCAAGATATCCTGGGAGTTGGGCTGCATAGATGGAAATGGCGTAGGCGAAGCTGCGTGTGACCGTCATGCCGCGTTCGATCATGAGAGTGGGGATCCATGTGAAGAACGCATAGAAACAGAAAGTGATGGTCAGCCACATGACCCAGCTCAGGAGAGTTGAGCGTCTGAGATCTGGAGCAAACAGGTCCTTCAGGGGGCGGATCGCCTGAGGCTCTGAGTGCGATGTCGTTGTGAGACCTGCGGCCAGACCTGCGCTCTGCTCGATCAGTCCGACGATATGGCAGGCTTCGTGTGTCCGCCCGCGTTGGTCCAGCCATCTTGGAGATTCCGGAAGGGTGCGCCTCCACCATAATAGCATCAGGACAGGCAGGGCTGTGGCCATCAAGGCCCACCGCCAGCCGTCAGGAGACGATGGAACGAGCATGAAGCCGAGAATGGCTGCTGCTACGTATCCAAACGAATAAAACCCGGTGAGGCTTGCCGTGAAGGCGCCTCGATAGCGGGAAGAGACAAACTCGCTCAGATAAGGTGCAATAATGGTTGCTTCCGCGCCTGCGCCTAGTCCTGCAAGAAGACGGACTGAAAAGAAGCTGCTGAAGGAGCTGGACACAGCTGAAAGCAGAGAGCCGATAGCATAGAGGGCAAGGGCGCTCATCATGACGGATTTTCGTCCTGATCTGTCGGCCCACCAGCCAGCAAGGAGCGAGCCCATGCCGTAGCCCAGATACGTAGCGCTTCCGAGAAGGCCTAGAGAGGGGCCAGACAGGTGCCACTGCGTTTTCAGGACGGGGAGTGTGAAGGCTACAATCGCCGAGTCCAGGCCGTCGAACATATATCCGCAGCCACCCAGGATCAGCAGGCGGCGATGGAAGGGTGTGAATGGCAGATGTTCGATGCGGCGGGCGATGCTCATGGATTCTCTGGGACGCAGGCTTCTGAGGGATGTGTGACAGACTATCTGGACGATCAGGGAAGGGTCCAGTGGGGTGGAGACCTGGGTTTCCTGGAATGTTGAATCTGGGAAAAAGGTTGTGTCTGGCGCAGTTTTCCGCTATTTCGCCGCTCGCACAGGCACCCCTGGAGGTCTGTGTGATGACAAAATTCAATACGCAGGAGCGTAACAGTGGCTAATTTGACGACACTTGCTGTCTCGACGCGCGCGAAGGCTGGTAAGGGGGCAGCGCGCGCAACGAGACGTGCCGGGCTGGTTCCGGCAGTAATCTATGGTGGCAAGCAGGAGCCTTCCATCATTGCTCTTGATCCGCGCGTTATCATGAAGGAACTGCATCGTGGTGGCTGGTCCTCCCGCGTGTACAACCTGGCAGCAGAAGGCGCAGAGCCGGTTGCAGCTCTGATCCGTGACGTGCAGTTGCACCCGGTGACGGATGCTCCGATTCACATCGACTTCCAGCGCGTTGCAGCGGGCACGAAGGTGCACGTTCAGGTTTCCATCATCTTCGTTGGCGAAGAGAAGGCTCCTGGCATCAAGCGCGGTGGCGTTCTGAACGTTGTCCGTCATTCCGTGGACGTTGCTGCTGATGCTGCCAGCATTCCGGAAAGCTTCACTGTTGATCTGAGTGTCCTCGACATTCATGACAGCGTTCGCTGGTCCGACCTGAAGGGCACGGAAGGCGTAAAGCTGACGGGTCATCAGGCTGCTGATCTCGTGATCGCTTCCATCGCTCCGCCGACCATTGATGCGGAAATGGAAGCTGAAGCTGCTGCCAAGGCTGCTGCTGCTGCTGCTGCAGCTACCGCAAAGCCGGGCGCAAAGAAGAAGTAAGTCATGAGGCTCTGGACCGGTCTCGGCAATCCCGAGCCGGGGATGAGCCGTCATCGACATAACATCGGCTTTATGGCGGTTGATGAAATCGCCAGGCGTCACGGGTTTTCCCCGTGGCGCAAGCGCTTTCGGGGGGAGACGTCCGAAGGCGTTCTTGGGGGGCAGAAAATTCTGCTCCTCAAGCCGATGACTTACATGAACCTGTCGGGCGACAGCGTTCAGCAGGCCGCGCAGTTCTTCAAGGTCGCGCAGGCCGACATTACCGTTTTCCATGATGAACTCGATCTTGCTTTCGGCAAGCTGCGCATCAAGCGTGGCGGCGGAGCGGCTGGGCATAATGGCCTTCGCTCAATGGATCGCTGTCTTCCTGGACCGGATTACTGGCGTGTGCGGATGGGCATTGGCCATCCGGGGCATAAGGACCGGGTGCATGGGCATGTTCTGGGGAATTTCGCCAAGGCGGAAGAGCCGGAGCTTGAGCGGTGGCTTGAGGCAGTTGCGGATGCTGCGCCTATTCTGGCCAAGGGTGAGAATGAAGCGTTCATGACGAAAGTGGCGCTGCTTACGGCCTGAGTGCCGCGAGACTTCAGGTCTCTTATGGTCAGCTTTTTTCACTGTTATAACGTGCGGATATCGTTGCCAGAGAGAGTTCTCGGGCGGGAATCGTATTCTGCTGCCTGTTTTGCAGGGTGCAGGTGTTGTCCGTGGGCGTGGATTCTGCGAACACAGGGCAACTGAATTCTGAGACTGGGCTGACCGATGTGGCGGCCTGAAAGATGGAGAGCACAATGGGTTTCAATTGCGGCATCGTTGGTCTGCCCAATGTTGGCAAGTCCACGTTGTTCAATGCTCTGACGGAAACAGCCGCAGCGCAGGCAGCGAACTACCCATTCTGCACCATTGAACCGAATACGGGCCGTGTTGCCGTGCCGGACCCTCGGCTGGATATTCTGGTGAAGATTGGTAAGTCCCAGAAAGAGATTCCGACCAGCCTTGAGTTTGTTGATATTGCGGGTCTGGTCCGTGGCGCGTCCAAGGGTGAAGGGCTGGGAAACCAGTTTCTGGCGAATATCCGCGAGACGGATGCGATCATTCATGTTCTGCGCTGCTTTGAAGACGATGACATCACCCACGTTGAAGGTGGGGTCGACCCGGTTCGGGATGCGGACATCATTGAGACCGAGCTGATGCTTTCGGATCTGGAAAGCCTTGAGAAGCGCCAGATCAATCTTCAGAAGCGTGCGCGTGGAAATGATCGCGAAGCACAGGCGCAGCTCGAACTCATGGAGCCGCTGATTGTGGCACTGCGTGATGGCAAGCCTGCCCGCACCGCCGTGCCGAAGGGGCAGGAAGGTGAGGCTGCGCGTCTTCAGCTTCTGACGACGAAGCCGGTTCTGTATGTCTGTAACGTCGAGGAGGCTGCTGCGGCGACCGGCAATGCTCACTCTGAGGCAGTTCGGAAGCGGGCTGAGGAAGAGGGCGCTGGCGTTGTGATCGTGTCTGCTGCGATTGAGGCTGAGGTTAGCCAGTTGCCGCAGGAAGATCGCACGGAGTTCCTTGAGGGGCTTGGTCTGAGCGACAGTGGTCTGGATCGCGTGATTGCAGCGGGCTATCGCCTGCTGGGTCTGCGGACATACTTCACGGTCGGCCCTAAGGAAGCGCGTGCCTGGACCATTACGGCAGGTGTGAAGGCGCCTCAGGCTGCTGCTGTCATTCACAATGATTTCGAGCGTGGCTTCATTGCCTGCGAAACAGTTGCTTTTGACGACTATGTGGCCTGCAATGGTGAAGCAGGCGCTAAGGAGGCTGGGAAGTTGCGGATCGAAGGCAAGGAATATGTTGTGCAGGACGGAGATATTCTCCTGTTCCGATTCAATGTCTGACGCTGCGGCTATTCTGAAAGGGCTGACGGATAAGGCCCGTCAGGCTGCTCGTGGATTGGCGCGAGCAGATGAGGCGACGCGTAATCTGGCACTAAATGCTGCTGCTCAGGCACTTCGTGCCAACAGCGCAGCAATCGTTGCGGCAAACGAGCAGGATCTAGCCGGGCTTTCTGATGATCGGACTGCTGCATTCCGGGACCGTCTGACGTTAACGCCTGAGCGCGTTCAGGCCATGGCAAAGGGTCTGGAAGACGTTGCAAAGCTGCCTGATCCGCTTGGACGCGTTCTTGCAGAATGGGAGCGCCCTAACGGGTTGCTGTTCCGTCGTGTTGCTGTGCCGCTCGGTGTCATCGGTATGATTTACGAAAGCCGGCCGAATGTTGGGGCTGATGCTGCTGCTCTTTGCATCAAGTCTGGCAATGCTGTCATCTTACGTGGTGGAGGCGAAAGCCTGAATTCGGCGCGCGCAATTCATGCGGCAATGGTTGACGGGCTGACGGCTGCGGGTCTTGATCCGGCTTGTGTGCAGATTTTACCGTCTGCCGATCGTGCTCTGGTGGGTGCGCTCCTTCAGGCTGCTGAGGGCGTGGACCTCATCATTCCACGTGGTGGAAAATCTTTGGTGGAACGCGTCCAGCGTGAGGCGCGGGTGCCTGTTCTGGCCCATGCCGATGGGCTGAATCACACCTATGTTCATGCCAGTGCTGATCCTGAGATGGCGCGTCGGGTTCTTCTGGATGCCAAGATGCGCCGTACGGGAATCTGTGGGGCGACAGAAACGCTTCTGATTGATCGGGCGATTGCTCCGTCACTCCTGCCGCACATTGTGGATGATCTGGCTGCCAAGGGCTGCACATTCCGGGCGGATGAGGCTGCCAGATCTATAGTTTCAACCTTGCCTCCTGCCAGTGCCGCCGATTTCGATACGGAGTGGCTGGATTCGATTCTCTCCATCGCTGTTGTTGATGGCGTTGAGGAGGCTCTCGACCATATCGCGCGTCATGGCAGTGCTCATACGGAAGCGATTATCGCTGAAGATCCTGAGATTGCCGCCGCGTTCCTGAATGGGACTGATAGTGCGGTTGTGCTGTGGAATGCATCGACTCAGTTCTGTGATGGTGGTGAGTTTGGCTTTGGGGCTGAAATCGGCATTGCCACGGGACGGATGCATGCGCGAGGCCCGGTGGGGCTCGAACAGTTGACGTGTTATCGCTATGAAGTGCTTGGCAACGGACAGGTGCGAGGCTGAATACGATCCCGACGTTTGGCGATGGCCGACGTATGCGGATTGGGCTGTTGGGTGGCTCTTTCAATCCGGCGCATTATGGTCATCTGAAGGTGGCTCAGCAGGCGTTGCGCTCTCTGCGGTTGGATCAGGTGTGGCTGATGGTCTCACCTGGGAATCCTCTCAAGCCTCGAAAGGGCATGGGATCGTTCAGGGCGCGCCTTGCATCAGCCCGGAAGATCGCTGATGACCGTCGAATCTGTGCTACGGATATAGAAGCAAGGCTGAAACAGCGTTTTACAGTGAAGACTGTGGCATTGCTTCAGAAGCGCTTTCCTCATGTTCAGTTTGTCTGGTTGATGGGAGCGGATGGGCTGGCGCAATTCTCTCGCTGGAAAAACTGGAGGATGCTGGCCCGTATGGTGCCAATAGCGATTCTGCCGCGGCCAGGGAGTGTAACGCCTGCTTTGCACGGGGCTGCGGCGTCGGCTTTACGGCGAAATCGACGGCCTTCTAGGGAGGCTGCTATACTGGCGCAAAGAAAAGGATGCGCATGGACGTTCCTTTCTGCGCCGCAGAACGATATATCGGCTACAGCGTTGCGAGAGTCCGGGCAAATCTGTCTGGAACCGGATCAGGAGTAAAAGCCATCACCAAGACGACCTCAACCGACCCGAAGGCCAAGACCACGCGTCGGAAAACCAGCACCCCTGATGCGGCACTGGCCGAGGCTGCCAAGGTGCCTGGAACGCCTCGCAAGAAGGCTGCTGCTGCTGGCCCCAAGAAGACTGCCGTCAAGCGCGAGCCTGTGCAGCCTGATGTTCTGACAAAAATGCTGTCCATCATCACGGGCAGCCTTGAGGAAGACAAGGCAGAGGACATTGTGGTTCTGGATCTGGTTGGCCGTGCCAACTTTGCAGACCATATGGTTGTGGCAACGGGTCTGGCAGATCGGCAGATTGCAGCCATGGCGCACCATATTGAGAAAAAGCTGGGCGAAGATGGCTTCAACCGGGTTCTGGTTGAAGGCGCGAATGGCAGTGACTGGGTCCTTCTGGATGCAGGGGATGTTGTTGTTCATCTCTTCAAGCCAGAGAGCCGTGAGCTCTATGCTCTTGAAAAAATGTGGGGCTCTGATCTGGATTCGAGCGAATCCGAAGTGACTGTCGGTAAGGACGAAGAGCAGGGCTGAATGAAGCTCGTTGCTATTGGGCGGCTGAAGTCCGGCCCGGAACGGGAGCTTTTCGACCGTTACGCTGCCCGGATTCGGCCTGCGTTGACTGTGGCAGAGATTGCGCCGTCCAAAGGTTCCGTTATGGAGCAGAAGCGCAAGGATGCTACGGGGCTTTTGGCAGCCTGTCCTGAGAATGCTTTTGTCATTGCCCTTGATGAGGGGGGCAAGACGTTTAGCAGCCTGCAGTTTGCAGCCACGTTTGCTCGGTGGCAGGAAACTAGCCGTCCGTTATATTTTTTGATTGGTGGAGCAGAAGGGCTGGATGGATCAGTAATCCAGAGAGCTGATGCCGTTATTGCTCTCGGGGCGATGACTTGGCCCCACATGCTAGTGCGCGTGATGATTGCCGAGCAGGTGTTCCGCGCTCAGGCTATCAATTCGAACCATCCGTATCATAAAGATAGCCGGCCTGATTAAGCAGTTTCTGAGCGATTGGGTATAAAAAAAGCGGGGCTCTTGGCCCCGCTTTTCGCTTCTGGAGTATTCTTATCGGATAGACCGGTTCGGCGCGTCAGATGTAAAGGCATCGTCCGGGGCTTCCGCCACTTCTGTGTTGCTCATCGGATGACTCAGAGCATTCGATCCTCTGAAGATCGCACGATGACGGAAGGTGGTTGCATGGCTTTCGCGGGCGACCATGACCTGCGGCGCCTGACGACCATCGTCTGCGCGGCCATAGATGAATCCGTATGTCGGGTAGATGCTACCAAGACGGCCGCTACGGTCGTTAAGGGCAACGCGAACTGCGCTCCAGTCATTGTTGGGTGATACGTCAACGACGCGCACGTTGTGCGCAATGCCATTGGATGCCCAGTGAGACTGGTCAATGTAGATTGTGCGATTGTTCTCGACGGAACGGACAACAGCGACGTGACCCAGAGGCATACGACGGATGCCACGGAAATTTAGAACTGATCCCGCCTCAGGAGCGTTACCACGAGCATAGCGGCCCGCGGCGTTATACCACCAGTCCCGTGCGTTGCCGTGCAGCACGACGGAAGAAGCTTCCTTAGCGTAAGCTACGCACTGAATAACGTGCGCCGCTGAAAAGGTGTGGTGGTAGGAATGAGAGGCTCGATGAGAGCGGAAGACACTATGACCGCCATGTGAACCACGAAGGTGTTTGGCCTGTGCATGACTCGCAAAGAACATGACAGCTGAGAGCGCCAGGGCAGAGAAAAATGTTTTCCGGCAACTTTTATGCGTCACGATCTTTTTGATCCTGAATAGGCTTGTGTCGTTCGGGTGACAGGGAGCTAACAATCTTCATGCAACCCTGACAAGGGCAGAATGCATCACTAAGGGTTAAATTTTCATTTCTAATGAAAATCTTTCTCGTGTCGCATTCTGCCTTAATTGTGCCGTATTTGGTCGGGTGGCTTATTTTGTGGTTGTCAGCATGATTTCCACGAGGATGCGTGGGTCAGCCATGACAGCCTGAACGCAGGCGCGTGCAGGAGCTAGTCCTTCCGGGAGCCATGCGGACCAGTGCGTGTTGAGAGCATTGCGGTCTGCAATGTCTTTAAGCCAGATCTGTGCCTGAAGAATGCGGGTATTGTCTGTGCCGTGTTCTTCAAGAATGGCATCGAGTTGAGCCAGGACGTCTTTGGTCTGGCCGTCGATATCTTGTGACAGGTCTGAGGCGACAACGCCTTGGGTGAAAACAAAGCCATGATATTCCACAGCCTTGGAAAGAATGGCGTTGGGTTCTGTGCGAATGATGCGGCTCATGGGGGTATCCTGATCCCGGAATTGAAAAGCCCAGAGTGAGGTGCCTTTAAGAAGCGGTCAATCACCTCTTGTCTCCCTTGTCGTAGGGGATGGGACGCGGTATCGCCGGGAGGTATCGCTAAACTGGCCGTGCGGGAGAAAAAACCGTGGTTCCTTTGAATGTCAAAAGAGTGCCTGTGACGCCGATCCGGCAGAATTGCACAATCCTCTGGGACGAACGGAACCATGCCGTGGTGGTCGATCCAGGGGGGGATGTGGATGAATTGCTCTCTCAGCTCCGTGGGCTGACGGTTGAGGCTATTCTTCTTACCCATGGACATCTTGATCATGCTGGCGGCGCTGATGAGCTGCGGGAACGCCTGAATAAAATTCAATCAGAGCCTGTGCCTGTTCTCGGGCCAGATCGGCGTGATGCGTTCCTGCTGAGTAGTATTGAGAAGCAGGCTGCGCATTTTGGTATGACAGGGATGGTGAGTGTTGTTCCGGACCGCTTTCTGGAAGGCGGTGAGACACTTCAACTTCTAGGTCATGATATTGAGGTGCGTCATATTCCCGGACATACGCCAGGGCATATCGTGTTTGTGGATCATGACAGTGGCCGTGCCATTGTCGGTGATACATTGTTCCGCCGGACGGTGGGCCGAACCGATTTTGCTTATGGGGATGCTCCTGCGCTGATTGCAGGTATTCGCCAACATCTCATGAATTTGCCGGATGAGACCGTGGTGTTGTGTGGACATGGAATGCCCACGACCATTGGGGAAGAACGCCGGTCTAATCCATTTCTTGTTTCTGGATTGTAAATTTCAAAGAGGATTTCCTATGCGTTTAATCGCTTGTTCCGTATTGGCTGCGATAGGTGTTTTCGCGAGCGGTATGACGGTTTCTGCCCATGCAGCAGAAGAACCTATTCGTCAGGCTCAGCCTGTTCTTCCGACAGCACCTTTGACAATCACTACGCAAGATGGGGTTAAGCACGCGTTTACGGTGGAGTTAGCCAAAACCTACAGAGAACAGGAAGTAGGCGAAATGTTCCGCAAGGAGCTGCCCAAAAACAAGGGAATGCTTTTCCTTTGGCCGCAGCCACAGGTTTCCGACATGTGGATGAGGAACACACTGGTATCCCTCGATATCGTTTTCATTGATTCCACTAATCATGTTCATGCCATTGCGGAGAAGGCAGTTCCGCTGAGTGAGGCAATCCTGAGTAGTGACGGGGTTGTGGCCAACACCCTTGAGCTTGCTGGAGGGGTTACGGAAGAGTTGGGTATCCGTGTGGGGGATACCGTAAGTAGCCCGGCACTGAAGCACTGATACGTGAAGGTTTTAGTTACCGGAGCAGCGGGATTTATCGGTTTTCACGTCTCGCATGCCTTGCTGGCGCGAGGCATGGAGGTAGTCGGCGTTGATACGCTGAATGATTATTATGACCCGCTCTTGAAAACGGCGCGCCTGAACAGACTGACGTGTCAAAAAGGGTTTGTGTTCGAGCAGAAGGACGTGTCTGACCGCGAGGCTATGCGATCAGTCATGGATGGCCATTCTGATATTGAAGTCATCATTCACCTGGCAGCTCAGGCGGGAGTTCGATACTCACTCATAGACCCATATTCGTATGTACAAGCGAATGTCATGGGGCAGGTTGTTTTGCTGGAGGCATCCAGAAGCCTGAAAAGGTTGAAGCATTTTGTCTATGCGTCTTCGTCCTCAGTCTATGGTCGCAACCAGTCGTTGCCTTTCAAAGAGAGTGATCGCGTGGATGAGCCGGGCTCACTTTATGCGGTTACAAAGCGCGCAGGTGAGCTGACGGCCTCCGCATATGCTTATCTTCACGGTATTCCACAGACAGGCTTGCGGTTCTTTACCGTCTACGGGCCGTGGGGTAGGCCAGACATGGCTTATTACGGTTTCGCGAAAGCTATTTGCGAGGGGCGTCCGGTCACCCTTTATGAGGGAAAAGGACTGTCTCGGGATTTCACCTATATAGATGACATCACATCGGGTGTTCTTTCGATCATGGACGTTCCTCCTCAAGTAGGTGAGGCGCGCATCTTGAATCTGGGGGGAGATCGCCCGGAGAAAGTGACGACACTGATTGCTCTGCTGGAAAAACATCTCGGGCGATCTGCATGCATAGAACATCAAGCTCGCCCCGTGGCGGATATGGAGAAAACTTGGGCGAGCCTGGAGGATGTGAAAGCATTATGTGGCTGGACTCCGAGCGTCTCGCTTGAGGATGGGGTTATGAAATTTGCCCAGTGGTTCGAGGATTTTCATAAAAAGTCAGTTTTTTGATTTTTCTATGATTTTTTGATTGACGGTGATGTGTGTGGGCCGTATAAGCCCGTTCACCGACGCGGCGGGGCCTTCTTCGAGGGTCTGGCCGG